>JBOGSE010000796.1:0-4193 GCA_050694895.1 bacterium
ACGGAGACCGTGTTCGCGTGGCCCGGCATGGGCAGCCTGGCCGTGCGCGCGGCATTTGAACGCGACTACCCCATGATCATGGGCATCACGCTCGTGATCTCACTCGTCGTGGCGGCAAGCAGCCTGCTGGTCGATCTCGTCTATGTCTACATTGATCCGCGCATCCGCTACGAGTAGCGCGACCCTCGCTCACGTCCGGACTCCGACCGGGCGGATCCTCACCCGATTTCGCCGCAACCGGCTGGCCGTCGCGGCGCTGGCAGCGCTCGCCATCATCCACCTGGCGGTCATCATGGCGCCGTGGATCGCCCCGCACGATCCCGACCTCGTAGCGCTGGCCAAACGCCTGACCCCGCCGAACGCCGAACACTGGCTGGGCACCGACGAGTTCGGGCGCGACGTCCTGACGCGCCTGCTCTTCGGGGGCCAGGTCTCCCTTGCGGTGGGCCTCTCCTCGATGCTCGCGTCGATGGTGCTCGGCGTGCTCATCGGGGCCATCGCGGGGTACGCGGGCGGCCTGACGGATGTCGCGCTCATGCGGATCACCGACGGCATGCTCTCGGTGCCGCTGTTCTTCATCGCGCTGATGGCCCTCGCGCTGCTGGGAGCGACGATCACAAATCTCGTGCTCGTGATCGCGCTCTCGTCATGGATGACCGTGGCGCGGGTGGTGCGGGCGGAGGTGCTCCGCACGCGCGAACTGGAGTTCGTTCTGGCGGCACGTGCCATTGGATGCAGTCCGCTGCGGATTCTGTCGCGGCACATCGTCCCACAGTCGATCCCATCCATCACGGTGGCGGCGACGCTCGGTGTCGCGTTTGCCGTTCTCCTCGAATCGTCGCTCTCATTCCTGGGCCTGGGTGTCCAGCCGCCGGCGGCCTCGTGGGGCAACATGCTCAGCGGCGCGCGCGGCTACCTGCGCACGGTGCCCGGCCTGGCGGTCTATCCGGGTGCGTTGATCTTCATCACGGTACTCTGTTACAACTGGTTTGGCGATGGGCTGCGCGATGCTATTGACCCCACGCTGGCAGAGCGCTGAATCTAGCCAGTCTCGGCACTACCGGTGACTCGCGTGTCGGACTTCCGCGGCGCGACGGTCACATTCCTTTTCACCGACATCGAGGGATCGACACGTCTGCTCCACGACCTGGGTGATGAAGGCTACGCGAACCTGTTGGCCGTACACCGCGGTTTGCTTCATGAAGCCATCGCGGGCGCCCACGGGCGGGCATTGCAAGACCACGGTGACGGTCTGCTCGCGGTTTTCGACCGCGCGGTCGATGGCGTACTCGCCGCGGTGTCAGCTCAGCGCGCGCTCGTCCAGCATCGCTGGCCGGAGGAGGGTGAGGTCCGGGTGCGCATGGCCCTGCACACCGGTGAGCCGGTGATCGCGGACGCGGGCTATGTGGGGCTGGACGTGCACCGGACAGCCAGGATATGCCAGGCGGCATGGGGTGGTCAGATCCTGGTATCCCAGACCACCCGGGATCTGCTCGCAGACGACAGGTTGGCCGGTGTCGCGTTCCGCGACCTCGGCGAGCACCGGCTCAAGGATCTCGCCCGGTCCCAGCGCCTCTTTCAGGTGGTGGCCTCAGGTCTCCACGATCAGTTCCCGCGGCCTAGGTCGCTTGACGTCCTGCCCAACAACCTGCCGGTCCAGTTGACCAGTTTCGTGGGGCGTGACCGGGAAAGAAACGAGATCCGCCACATGCTGCTGAGCGCGCACGCGCTGACACTTACCGGCGCTGGAGGCGCGGGGAAGACGCGCCTGGCGCTACAAGTAGCGGCGGATGTGGTCGAAGAGTTTCGTGATGGGGTCTGGCTGGTGGAACTGGCTCCGCTCACCGATCCGGAACTCGTCGTGCAGACGGTCGCGTCGACCCTGGACGTCCGGGAGATTCCCCGCCGCGATCTCGCAGGCACGCTTGCGGACGCACTCAAGGCGCGCAGCATGCTCGTGCTCCTGGACAACGCCGAGCATCTCCTGGCCGCCTGCGCGGCGCTTGCCCGAAAGCTGATGCTGGCATGCCCCGGCCTTCGGCTGCTCGTGACGAGCCGTGAAGCGCTGGGCATCGCGGGCGAACAAGTGTACATTGTGCGTCCCCTCACCGTGCCCGACCTTCACCATCTCCCTCATCCAACGCGCCTGGCGGAACACGACGCGGTTCGCCTCTTTGTGGAGCGCGCAAAGGCGGTCGTCTCCGATTTCGCCCTGGGCGAGCACAATGCGCGCGCGGTCGCCGAGATCTGCATCCGCCTGGATGGGATTCCGCTGGCCATCGAGCTGGCTGCGGCGCGGGTGAGGGTCCTGTCGCCCGAGCAGATCGCGCGGCGGCTTGATGATCGCTTCCACCTGCTCACCGGTGGCGCGCGCCTGGGGGTGCCGCATCATCAGGCCCTGCAGGCAGCCATTGGATGGAGTTACGACCTGCTCTCAGAGCCGGAGCAGATACTGTTTCGGCGGCTGGCCGTGTTCGCGGGAGGGTTCACGCTCGAGGCCGCCGAGGTCGTGGGGTGTGGAGCAGGTGTGGAGAGTCGAGACATCCTCGACCTCGTCGCGCGGCTGGCTGACAAGTCGCTTGTCGTCGTCGAAGAACATGGGGGCGAAACGCGCTATCGCATGCTCGAGACGATCCGGGAGTACGCTGCGAACGATCTTCACGCCTCTGGCGAGGCTGACCCTGTTCGCACCGCTCACCTGGAGTTCTTCGAGGCCCTGGCGCGTGATGCCTACGACTTTACCGAGGCACAGCGCCGAGCATGGCTCAACAGACTGGAGGTGGAGCACGACAATCTCCGGGCAGCCTTACAGTGGAGCCAGGAGAGTGGGGATCGGGTGCCGTCGACCGCGAAGACCGGCCTTCGGCTGGCCATCTCCATGGCGCGGTTCTGGGAAGTGCGTGGGTTCCTCAGAGAGGGACGCGAGCATCTGGAAGCCCTGCTCACGCTTCCCGCAAACGGCGCACCGTCAGCCGAGCGCGCGACAGCCCTCAACTGGCGCGGCCGGCTTGCACTCTTCCAGAATGACTACGGCCCCGCACGCGCGGCCTGTGAGGAAGCGGCCGCGCTCTTTCGAACGCTAGGAGACCGGCTCGGTCTGGCACGGACGCTGCGAAACCTCGGGCCCATCGTCCTGAATGAAGGCGCCTACCAGCGTGCGCGGGCACTGTACGAAGAAGATCTGCGGTTGTCTCGCGAGCTCCAAGACGAAACCAGCATCGCGGTGGCCATGACGAACATCGGGCTCGCGGCGCGATGCCAGGGCGAGTACGATCTGGCCAGAGCGGTTCTTGAAGAATGCCTGGAGCGGTTTGACAAGCTTCGGATCTCGAAAGCCTACCCGTTGATCCATCTCGGCGTCGTCCACTACTGCCAGGGCAACTTTGGGCAGGCGAGCCGTGTCTTGAAAGCCGGCCTGGCGATCTTCGCCGCCGACAGGAACAGGCGTCTCGTCGCGGAGGGCCTTGTGTACCTAGCCGGGGTTGCCTCGGCGGCGGGACAGCCTCGTCGTGCGGCAACGCTCTGCGCGGCCGCGGAGACTCTCTATGACGAGGTTGGGGCCACGGTCTGGCCCGTCAACCGCCCGATCTACGATCGGGCCCTAGAAGACGCCCGGCAGCGCCTGGGAGGGCGAGGGTACGAAGAGGCATGGGCGACCGGCCGGGAGATGACCCTGGAGCAAGGAGTGGCTTACGCGCTTGGCGAGGGCGAATCGCCAACCTAGACCCGAAGAGCCGATGACGCCACTTGAGGTGAATCGATGAGTGCGCCGACCGTAACCGTTGCGTTGACCGGTGACCTGATGCTGGAGCATCCCATGGTGCGAGGCGGACGATCGCCCGGCAGTGCGCGCGTCTGGGAAATCTTCGCCGAGGCCGATCTGGTCTTCGTCAACCTGGAATGCCCGTTGACCACGCACGGTGCGCCCTCGGACAAACACGTCGCGTTCCGCAGCGACCCCGCGCTTGCCCCAGAGCTGCGCACAGCCGGGATCGACGTCGTGACACTGGCCAACAACCACATGTTCGACCACGGTCGAGAAGGGATGGACGACACCCTCGACGCGCTGCGAGGCGCAGGGATCGCAGCGGTCGGGGCCGGGCGCAATCTGACCGCGGCGCTTACGCCCGCGGTGCTGTCCGCACAGGGCGCGCGCGTCGCGTTTCTGGGGGTCGCGACCACGTTGCCGGTCG
>JBOGSE010000797.1:0-3316 GCA_050694895.1 bacterium
GATCAACCCGCTGCGATCGGCGCCCGTCCCGTGGCCGTCGGGGTGTCGGCTGCGCTCCGAGCTCCAGCGAGCGCCGATCTCCAGCCGCGTAAGACTCAAGTGGTTCACGCCCAGAAGGCCGATCAGCGGCCAGATCGAGATGAGCGGCGCAGACGTTCGCCGGAGTGCGGCACGTCCTGGACCCAGCCGCCAGATCTCCCTGGCATCCGCGACCATGCCACACCTCCTCTGTCGCCTCCGCTCGCCACGCATGGATGCCCCGAACGACATCACGCGGCAAGCCCCTTCACGCAAAAAGGCTCCCTCCACCGGGACCAAGTGTCAACCTCCGAGAGGGCGCGCGCCGCCGGCAAAGCTCCTGTCTCACATCACTGCTGTCCAAATTGGCGAGGATCCAGCCCAGAGACCACGCGATTTGCTGGGATATTGGACGAGATCGGGCCGGGGCGGAGATGAGGGTACCGGTCCTGCTGTCCCGATTAGCCAAGGGCCAACTCCCCCTGCGTGGTCACCAGGACGGTCGGCGGACCTTCGAACGGCTGATCCAGCCATGCCCAGAGGTCGCGGTGGGTGAAGAGGTTCATCCGGAGCAGGGCCACCAGGTTCGCGAGCGACCAGGCGAAGCGCGACCGGAGCTGGAGGTACTTGAGCAGCAGCATGGCGATCAGCGCGGTCCACACCTGGACCTTCAGGGCGTTGGCGCTGGTCCCGACGAAGGTCTTGATCTTCAAGTTCTGCTTCAGGGCCTTGAAGAAGAGCTCGATCTGCCAGCGGTCCTTGTAGATGGCGGCGATGGTCGTGGCCCCGAAGGCGAGCTGGTTCGTCAGGAAGACCAGGGTCTCGTCCTTCTCCGGATCGTACACCTCCACCCGGCGCAGGTCGTGCGGGCACTTGGTCTCGGCCGCCACCCCCGTCAAGCGGATGACCTCGTCCCGCTGGACCGGACTGCGCTCGGGCGGGCGGCGCCGCTCGACGACGCGGTAGAGGGCGTTGTCCTTCAGGCGGGTCACGAAGAACACCCCCTCGGTCGTCAACCGGCCGAACCAGGCGTAGTCCACGTAGCCCCGATCCATGACCACGATGGTGCCGGGGTCGAAGCGCAGGGTGCGGGCCACCCGCACGTCATGCCGCTTCCCCTCGGTGACGACCACCACGCTGGGCAGGTAGCCGTCGTGGTCCAGCAGGCAGTGGAGCTTCACCGCCCCCTTGGTGCGCCGGAACTTCGCCCAGTCGAAGAGCGTCGCGCACAGGTCAATCACGGTCGAGTCCAGGCTGACCAGCTTGTGCTTGAACCGGAACTTCCGCCGGGCCGGGACGGCACTCTGGCAGCGGCCGAGGAGCGCCTGGAAGACGGCTCGGTAGAGCTGCCAGGGCCGATGCTCATTGGCATACGCCAGGGTCGAGCGGCTCGGGGCGGTGATCCCGAGGTGCTTGAGCTTGCCTTCGCTGCTGCGCAGGCCGCCGCAGATCTCCCGCAGCGAGTGGGCGCGGCCGAGCTGGCAGAACAGCATGGCGACGAACTGCCCCCAGCACGTGAACCCGCGGGCATGGCGCTCGGCGTGCGTCCGCTTCACCAGGGCCTGAAACTCCGTCCGCGGAAACAGCTTGAGCAGCTGGCTGAACATGCTGCAGAATCCACTCACGGGTGAGCCTCCTGTTCGTATGGGTGTCGAAGCTTGCTCGGCCTCGACCCCACCATACGCCAGGGGGCTCATCCGCTCTCAACCGTAATTTGGACATCTCTAAGTGCGTTGGCCGTGTCAAGTCCTCGCGTGTGTCGGAGTGAGGGTTCCTCTCGGAGCCGGCTCGTGTGAGCGGGCGGACCCGATTTCGGGGGGTATCACGGGCTGGCCTCGAGGGCGATCGTCGATCCTAGGGCAAATGCGCGATGCGTCATTGGGTCGTCCACGCGACGGGGTCGGGGTCTCGCCTCCGCGGGTCTCCTCAGTCAGGTGGTCGTGCGCCACACATCTCTTCGGGCGGTATCGCCCATGATGTCCGTTCCGCTTCGGCCTCGGAGGCGTGAAGGGGGCTGCCCAATCAAGAGTTCGGTCCGAAGACCATGTCCAAATCCGAGCTCACCCCCGCACGACATCGCGACGCAGGACGGTCCAGTACTCGACGTGATCTTTCCAGACGTGATAGACGATCTCGGCCAAGCGTCGGGCCAGCGCCACGCGGGCAATCTTCTTGCCCTTGCGGTGCTGCACGGCGCGGAACCACGCGCGCAAGGGACCGGGGCGGCGCGCGGCCTGGGTCGCGGCCAACACGAGCGCCCAGCGCAGGAGGCGGTTGCCTTCCTTGCTGATGTGGCCCGAGCGGACCCGATCCGCGCTGGCGCGGATGCGCGGCGTGAGCCCGACATAGCTGGCCAGGTGCTTGGCACTCGGGAAGCGCTGGATGTCGCCGAGTTCCAACACCAGGAGGATGGCCAGGAACGGACCGATGCCGGGGATCGTCAGGAGGCGCTGCACGCGGGGGTCGGATCCCCACTGCCGGACGAGCTCGGTGTCGAGGCGCCGGATCTGGGCGTCCAGCACCGGCAGCAGGGCCAGGCAGTCCTCGCGGATGGTGGTCGGCGCCACGGTGAGCGTCAACGCCTGTAGTTCCCGTTGGCCCCGGACGGTCAGCCAGCGCTTGGCGTGGGTGGGCTGGAGGTTCCGGCGGGCCAGCATCGCGAGCAGGCGATTCCGGATCTGCGTCCGGAGCCAGACGAGGCCCACTCGGTGACGGAGGAGTTCGCGCGCCTCCCGCAGGGCGGCTGGAGGGATCCAGACCGTGGGGAGCAGGTCCCCGCGGAGGAGCAGGGCCAAGCGCTGGGCGTCGACCTTATCGTTCTTCAAGCGCGCGGAGGCGATCGCCTTCGTCTCCTTCGGGTGCGAGAGGACGGGCCGATGGCCGAGTCGTTCGAGCAAGTCGACCAGCCACCACCAAGTCCCGGAGGCTTCGATGGCGATGGGGCTCGGCGTGGGAAGCTGGGCAAAGAACGGCTCCAGTCGCACGAGGTCGTTCGGCAGGCGATGCTGCGTCAGCTCGCCGTCAGCAGTGAGGACCGCGATCTGCGACATCCGTTTGTGAAGGTCGACGCCCACGTGTACCATTCCCTTGGCCTCCTGTCTCAGAGCGCTTTGGCGGGCTCTCTGAGTTCCCAGCCTATTCCGGGCTGGGCGGGAGGCCAACGCACTTATGGCATCAAGAGTGATCCGGGCCATAATGAGAATTCTGGACTCATTCTGCGCGCTTGTCATGCAGCAACCTTGAGGTGACGCGCAATTTGGACAGCTCATAGCGCAGCGACGCCCGCGCCGCGTCAGGG
>JBOGSE010000798.1:0-1880 GCA_050694895.1 bacterium
GCGGGAATCGTGCGCGTGCAAGCGTAATTGATCAGGGAGGTGGAAGTCTTCCCCAGGTAGACCTACTCCGGCCTGTAGCCGACTGTAACTGCGTCGCCGCGAGGCGGGGTGGAGAGCAACAGGAGGCGAAAGAGCCATCCGTAGGCTGACAAACTCGATTCGGCCGTACCGTCTGGCGAGCCTGCGATTCAACGGCGAAGCCCAGACCTGCGCGAAGCAGGAAGCCCGTGGCGCTGAGGGGTTAGGTGTGAAAGCGGCCACGGGAGCGGGTCGGTGGTTGGAGACGGAGGGTTCGGAAGGTCGATTACGTGACGCAAGGAGACCTGCGCGCCGCGCAAGGGGGCAGAAGAAGCCGCAACGGCCACGCCCGCGCGTAGGAGTCAGAGCACCCATGGTAGCGATGAAGCCGGGTAACGCCGGGGGAGCGACGGGGTGCAGGAAGATGGAGACGCGATGTCCGGAACGGAAGGAATCAGCCTGGCGGCAGTGCCTGCAAGGGCTACACGCGACAGAGAGATCCGACGACGCTGGTCGTGGGTCGAACCGACGGTCTGGACGGAGCGGATGCTGACGGCCCTCGAAGAGGGGGTCAAAGGCGGCAAGTGGTACAGCCTGATCGACAAGGTCTATCCGGAAGCGACGCTGCGGGCGGCCTTCAAGGAAGTGTCCGCCAACAGGGGAGCGGCCGGGGTGGACCATGTCACGATCGAGCGGTTTGCCGATGATCTGGACGCCAATCTGCAGCGCCTGAGCGAGGAGCTGCGCACGGGCCAGTACCGGGCGCAGGCGATCCGACGGCACTGGATTCCCAAACCGGGAAGTCGGGAGAAGCGTCCGCTGGGGATACCGACCGTCCGCGACCGGGTAGTGCAGACGGCATTGCGGATGGTGCTCGAACCGATCTTCGAGAAGGACTTCGCGGCGCACAGCTACGGCTTCCGCCCCGGACGGGGTTGCAAGGACGCGCTGCGGCGAGGGGACGAGCTCTTGAAGGCCGGTTACGTGTACATCGTCGATGCCGATCTGAAGAGCTACTTCGACACGATCCCGCACGATCGCCTGCTGGCCGGCGTCGGCCGGAAGGTGACGGACGGACGTCTGCTGAGGCTGCTGGAAGGATTCCTCAGGCAGCGCATCATGGACGACGCGGAAGCGTGGACACCCGAGGAGGGCACGCCGCAGGGTGCTGTGGTCAGCCCGCTGCTGAGCAATATCCATCTCGACCCGCTCGACCATCTGATGGCCGGGCAGGGCTTCGCGATGGTGCGCTACGCCGACGACTTCGTGGTGTTGTGTCGCAGTCCCCAGGAGGCGAGCGCGGCCTTGGCCGAGGTGCAACGCTGGACGGCGCAAGCCGGGCTGACGCTGCACCCGACCAAGACGCGGCTGGTCGACGCGACGCAAGAGGGCTTTGACTTCCTGGGCTACCGGTTCGAGGGCGGCCGACGCCGGCCCCGCGCCAAGAGCCTGAAGAAGTTCAAGGACGCGATCCGAGCGAAGACCCGACGCACGGCGGGACACAGCCTGTCCGCCATCATCGCGGACGCCAACCGCACGCTGCGGGGCTGGTTTGAATACTTCAAGCACAGCCACGGCTCGACGTTCCCGCCGCTCGATGGTTGGATACGCCGACGCCTGCGGAATATCCTGCGCAAGCAGCGGGGCCGCTCGGGGATCTCCCGCGGCCGCGACAACATCAGGTGGCCAAATGCCTACTTTGCCAAGCAGGGGCTTTTCAGCTTGCGAGAAGCCCATGCCCAAGTTCGTCAGTCCTGATCCAGGTAAAACCATCAACCGGAGAGCCGGATGCGGGAGACCCGCACGTCCGGTTCGGAGGGAGGGGGAGCGAAACCAATCGCCTCTCCCTACCCCTATCAGGG
>JBOGSE010000799.1:0-1969 GCA_050694895.1 bacterium
CCCTGGCGAACGCCACGTAGTCCTCGCCCAGGACGGCCAGGGTGCTCGCCTTCATGGTGAGCATCCACCCGCCGATCGTCGCCAGGACGTAGGTGACGATGGGGAGCGCCGCGTGGTAGAGCGCGTCCAGGACGAATGCCAGCGAGAACTCCGGCTGCACCCCGGGCGACAGCGAGCCGCGGATCGCGGCGATGTTGATGAGGCGCGTGTGCACACCGAGGAACACCAGCAGGAGGATCCCGACGAGGTAGTTAGGGACCACGGTCGTGACGGTAGCGAAGACTGTCAGGGCGTGGTCGATCCAGGTCTGGCGGCGGTAGGCCATCAGCATCCCCAGGACGACGCCGAGCACGAAGCTCAGTATCAAGGCCACGCCAACGCTGAACAGCGTCCAGGGGAGGAAGCGGACAATGATGGCAACCACCGGAGTCCCTGGAGACAGAATCGACTGACCGAAGTCGCCCCGCATCAGGTTCCCCAGGTACTGCACATATTGCACGGGCAGCGGCGCCTTCAGGTCGAGCGCGAAGAGCCCGCGCGCCTGTTCCAGAGCCTGCTCATAGGTCTGCCCGTATGTCGTTATCTGATCGTGAATGAAAACATCGACAGGGTTCCCGGGCATGAGGCGCACGAGGAAGAAGGTAAAGGTGGAGACAGCCAGGATGGTCAGGAGCGCACGCCCGACGCGGCGCGGGAGGTACGAATTCCAGGCCCGCGCGGTCAGCCGCATGCGGCGGTCCGGGTCTGGCTCGTTGCGCGGATGAGCAGCATCAGAGAAGAGTCGGGTGCTCGGCGCCAGTTGTGTCGAAACGGGATTCGACGTGACGCGGAAAAGTCCTCAGACGCCCTTGGAGTGGACTCCGCAGGAATTGGTGAACTCTCCGCGCTACTGATGTTGATCGCGCTCATCGTCGCGCCCGGAGCTATCATCGGTCTGGCCTTGGTCCAGATCCTCCGATACCCAACTTTGGACGCCAAGGATGAGAGCTCTGCATGACACCGCCACAGGGATGGGGGATCGTATCGACGAGAGTTTTCACGGCAGCCCTGAGCTGGAGCAAGTCTGCGCTAGACGAGACCGCGCCTGCACGGGACGCGAGGCGTCATGGACTTGAATTCCAGAGCAGGGACCGCTGACGCCTCGCCGTCCGCAATCGTATAGGCCTGCTCACCGAAGCACGAACCTCACCAACCGCGACGGCAGAGGTGCAAGTCCTCAGGCAGGTGGTACAGACAGATCGCGTTCTGGCGGGCCCCCGATCTGCTTGATCCACACAAAGTGCTGATCGCCGACGTGCCAGATTTCGTGACCTGCGGCGGCCGCCGCGCCGGCCATCATGAGATCTACGGTGGGCACTCGCCGCCCCCGTGCCCCAAGGGCGCGACCGAACGTTCCGGCTAGCTCGCACGCGTTCCAGTCCAAGCTCACCATACCGAGGTCACGCACCCTTTCGATGGCCCGGGCGTCTGTTCGGCGCGCAGGGTTCACGCCGACGAGGAGCTCCACGAGGATCGGGGCCACGGTCACGACGATACCTTCCTCGAGCGCCGCGGTCATTGCGCTCTTCACTTGCGTGCTGCCCTGGGGCTTGAAGAACTCGATCCACGCCGAAGTATCGACGATTGCAGCCATCCTCAGCGGCCTTCTCTCATGATGCGAAGATCCCGCCGCGTGAGCGCGATGCCGACCTTGCCTGCGAGACCAGCGAGTTGCCCGCTCCTTCGCCGGCGCACGAGTTCTCGCAGCGCAACTTCAATTGCGGCCTTCTTCGTGCGGACGCCACTCAGCCGCCGGGCCTCCTCGAGTAGCCTGTCATCGATCTCGACCATCATCCGTGGCATCTATGCACCTCGCGCTACACTTCTTAGTATACCAGATGTTACACCATCATCTCGTTGGTAGGCAAGGACCGAGGTGCCCGTCGTTCCCAACTTGGCGCAGCTACTTATCTTTCGATTCGAGAGAAAA
>JBOGSE010000800.1:0-4044 GCA_050694895.1 bacterium
CGCATCGCTGCTGGTCAGAGACGCAAGAGTTCCTGCGCTGAGGTAGCGGTCATGAGCATGCACGCCGCGTTGCGCAGAACAATCACGGTCCACAGCGTGCCACGCCGGATTCTGGCGATCACCGCCGTGGCCTCGGCGGCGGGGGCGCTCCTCGCGATTGTTGCGGGGTGGCCCGTGTGGGTCATCGGCCTCATCGCCGTGCTGCCATGGATTCCTGTGCTAACGTCCGAGACCATATGGACCTATCGGCACTATCACTGGCTGGCCCTTTTCTATCTGCTGGTCGTGACACAGGGCGGTCACGTCCTGGAGCACGTTGCCCAGATGATCCAGATTCATGCGCTCGGGCTCCATGGGAAGGCGGCACGGGGGATTTTCGGCGCTCTCGATATCGAGTGGGTGCACTTCGTGTGGAACACCTGGGTCCTCGCCGCGGTCGTTCTGCTGCTCACACGCTTCCGATCCAACCGCTGGCTCTGGGCTACGCTCGCGCTGGCCGGCTGGCATGAAGCCGAGCATATCGTTGTCTTCACTACCTATCTCACCACGCGTGTGGCCGGCACGCCGGGTCTGCTCGCCCGCGGGGGGCTGATCGCCGGCGGCCTTCCCGTCACCCGCCCCGACCTGCACTTCCTCTACAACATGATAGAAACTACGCCGCTCACGATCGCCTTTGTTGTGCAGCTTCGCGTGGTCTACGATGCGTGGCTCCGACGGGCGCTTCCCCGTGTGCCCGCGCCGGTGCTCGGAGGCCACCGCCCTTCTCCAAGTTGCCCGCCTGCCAAGCGGCGCGACCATCATCCGTGAGGGCGAGCCGGCGGAAAACTTCTACGTCATCGCCCGAGGGGTGGTCGCGGTCACCCGGGAGGGACCGGCCGGAGGGTCGATAGAGGTAGCCCGGCTGGGCCCGGGGGAGTACTTTGGCGAGATCGGGCTGTTGCGCGAAATGCGACGCACGGCGACGGTGACGGCCGCGACGCCCGTCGAGCTCCTCGTTCTCGATCAGAAAGGCTTTACGCGCCTGGTGGCGGACTCCAAAGAAGCCTACGGTGATCTCGACGCCGCGGCGCGAGGCCGACTGGCCAGATCCCCGTCAGTCAATGAAAGCAACGTTTGACATCGCTCGGGCCCGGAGCTCTGTGTTTGGCGCAACCCTGTGCCAGGTTCGCAGCACGATGGTCTTGTGATCGGGGTGGCGGACCCTGCCGCGCACATACACCTCGGGGTCACGGATGAACTGGTTCCATATCCATGATCCCGCCGCCGGAAACTCGTCGATGAAGGCCCGGCGCTGTTCGTCGTTCAGGCCGGTCCCAATCCGCTGGTCCACTTGCCGGCGCGTCATACCGATGGCTCTCAACTCGGACGCAGGCACCTCTGGGAGATAGATCGGTTCACCACCAAAGCGTACCATGTGCTCGGCAATATGCGGCCGGCCTACCCATCCACCGCGTCGTGTCCGCCCCAGCGGCTCGTTGCGCAGAATCACCCCGGCCGGTGGTGTGAAGTCTGGGGCCGGTACGAAAAACCACTCGCCCTGTCGCAGCCGGGCCCTGGTCTTCCGGCGGTCCTTTGCTTTTGTGCTGATGCCGACTTCGACGTTCCGCACTTCGGTGGGCTTGAGCGCGTCTTTGGCGGCCCGCACCGTCGTCGCCGGCGTGTCCTCCGGGATGGCGGCCACGAACCAATGGCGCTCGTCGTGGCCGCAGAGGAACCGCGCCTTCTCCTGCCCACGCGCGAGAAGGACGAGATGGCGGCCTTTGGCCTGAACATCGAGGACCTCGAGGACGACATCGCGTGGCCGGGTGATCACAAAGAATTCGCCCCGGCGATCGCGCCGCACGTCGATCCACAGCGCCTCGCCCTCGCGGATCGTGGCTTGGGCGCCCATCTGCTCGAACTTGCCGATGATCGGCTTCATAGAACCAATCCTAACATCTTGCCGGTAGCGACACCCCTACGGCAGGCAGGGGAAGGACGACGCTGTTCTCGAAGAGCCGGAACGCCGAGCGGCATCACGGGTATCGGGTCACGGCCTCTTGGGTAGACATCGAACATGAGCGATCTGAAGATGGACGCCCACCTCTATGAAGAACTCAAGGGGCTGCGTCAACAGGTCACCCGGCTTGAATCCCTGGCGGCACAATACCGGGAAGCGGAGGCCAAGCTGGCACGGCTGGCGACGTTCCCGGAGCAGAACCCCAACATGGTCATCGAGGCCGACGCCGCAGGGCGGGTGACCTATCTAAATCCGGTCGCGCAGGCGCGATTTCCAGAGCTCTGGTACGAGGGCTCTTCCCATCCGCTCCTGAAGGATCTGCGGACGAATCATCAGCACCTTCACGACCGGTAACCAATCATCATCGCCCGCGAGATCGACGTCGGCGAGGAGTCCTTCGAGCAGAAGATCTGCTACGCCAGGGAAGGAGATGTCGTTCGGGTCCGCGTGTACGTCCACGACATTACCCGCCGCAAGCGCGCCGAGGAGGCGATTCAGAAGCTGGCCAAGCGGGTGGTGTTCGCCCAGGAGGCGGAGCGCCAGCGGCTGTCACGCGAGCTGCACGATGAAGCGGGCCAGGCCCTCACCGCTCTCAAACTGAGCCTGGAATTGATCCAGGCCGAGCTGCCGCTCAAGATCGATGTTCTGCGGCAGAATCTCGCCGAGGCGATCGCGCTCACAGAGGCGACGAAAGAGCGCATCCGCCTGCTGGCCTTAGACCTGCGACCGCCTGCACTGGACACCGTCGGTCTCAACCTGACGCTCGAGGCGTTTTGTCGGGACTTCTCCCGGCGAACGCAGCTACCCATCCGGTACCAGGGGACTGAAGTGCACGGGCTCTCGGATACGATGCCCATCTGTTTCTACCGCGTCCTTCAGGAAGCGCTGACCAAACGTCGTAAAGCACCGCAGGCAAGCGAGGTCGATGTGATCCTGTCGAACGACGGCCAGGTGGTCGCGCTCACGGTGGCAGACAATGGCCGCGGCGGGTCCAGGTCGCTGTTCGAAGCGTCCACGGGTATCGGTCTGCTGGGCATGCGCGAGCGTCTGGACCTGCTCGGCGGACGGCTCGACGTGAAATCCAAGCCCGGCTCTGGCTTGCGCCTGGTGGCAACGCTGCCGGTCAACGGCCTGGCGTGATCCGGGTCATCATCGCCGAACAACGAACGCATGGCGCCTTCGGGATATCGATCGCCTGCCGCAGGCGCCGCATCCAGCGACGCCAGGTCGTCAGCCGACAGTTGGACGCGGACCGCCGCGGCATTACTCATCATACACCGCGTCGCGCCCTACTGGCCACTCGGAGTCTGCCAGCTATCATCTCCCCCCGAGATCTCTGGCCGTGCGTCGGCCACTGCCGGCCGCGGACGCAGAGCCGCAATTCGACCGGCGATCGCGCCGAATCCACCGGCGATACCATTCTGAATCCGGCCCCACAGCGGCAGCTTCGCGAGGTCATCGAAGAGCGAGTAGAAGACCGGGATCGCCACAAGCGTGAGCAGCAGTGACAGCATCTGTCCGCCGATGATCACCGAGCTGATCGCGCGGTTGGTCTCGGCGCCCACGCCTCTGCTGATGGCCAGCGGAATCATGCCGGCCACGAACGCGAGGGTCGTCATCAGGATAGGCCGCAGCCGGTCGCCGCTTGCCTGGAGGATCGCCTCGTCCCGTTCCACGCCCTGCTCCCGCAGCTGATTGGCGCGGTCGATCTGGAGGATCGAGTTCTTCTTCACGACGCCGAAGAGCACCAGGATCCCCAACTGGGTGAAGATGTTCAGCGAGCCCCCCATGACAATAATTGAGAGCAGCGCAAAAGGCACGGTGAGCGGCAGGGACAGCAAAATCGTGATCGGATGCAGCCACGACTCGAACTGTGCGGCGAGGATCAGGTACATGAAGACGAACGACAGCAGGAATGCCAGCATGAATGCCTGCGCCTGGCGCCCCTGCTCTTGCGCCTGGCCCGCGAAGGCGGTGGTGTATGCCGGCCCCAGACCCAACGCCTTGATCTTCCCGTCGAGGGCCACTAGCGCCCCTACCTGGGA
>JBOGSE010000801.1:0-2608 GCA_050694895.1 bacterium
TCCAGCCGCTTGCGGGCTTCGGCGTAATAGCGGTAGTCGACCTGCCAGGCGTTGGTCCGCAGGGGGTTTTGGTACGCACCAAGGCCACCGAGCAGTTTCTTGAGGTTCTCGTCTTCGCTCGGGGCCCCGCGGATCTCGACGCTGTTGTTGATCGTTCCGTACACTTCGACCGCAGTCGCCTGAGGGGCCGCACCCGGCCGGCCCCCGGGATTCAAGGCCGAGACGGGCACCTCGACTCCCGCCCCGGGCGCGGCCGCCTTGGCCGCCCCCGCTTGTGGGGCCCCGGGAGCTTGTGCGGCGGCCCGCGCGGCTCGAAGGGCGTCGGCCTTGGCTTTCAACGCCGCGATCTTCTGATCGCGGGTGAGTTCGCCCGAGGATGTCTCGTCAGGCATTCCGACCTCCCGAGTCGCTACACGCCGCCGCGTGCTAGCCTTCTGTGTGGCAGACGGGCACACCTGCCGCCGGGCCCGATCACACTGGGGTATATAGTTCCTCGCAAAGGGACCCGATCGGGGTTACGCTAAGACAACCGCACGGCTCTTTGGGAGGGACGCGTGGTCGCCAGCCGGCCGGCACCGCCCGTGATCGTCACCAGGGACGATCCCTGGGAGATGGCGCTCCGCCAGTTTGCGCAGGCGGCCCGGCGCCTCTCGCTCAAGCGTGGCATCGAAGAGTTTCTGTCCACCGCTCAGCGCGAGCTGACCGTTCACTTTCCGGTCGAGATGGACGACGGCACGGTGCGGGTGTTTACGGGCTACCGCGTGCACCACAGCGGGATTCTTGGTCCGACCAAGGGCGGCATCCGGTACCATCAGGACGTCACGCTCAACGAAGTGCGCGCGCTGGCGATGTGGATGACCTGGAAGTGCGCGCTGGTGCATCTCCCCTATGGCGGAGCGAAGGGCGGCGTCATGTGCAGGGGTTCGGCAATGTCGGCTCCAACGCGGCGCGCCTCATGTGGGAGGACGGCTGCGTGGTCGTGGGCGTCAGCGATGTGCAGGGCGGCATCTACAACGAACGCGGTCTTGATCTTCCCGCCCTGGCCCGCTACGTGGCCGCGGCGAACACCGTGGTGGGATTTCCCGGCGCAACGCCGGTGTCCAATCGCGAATTGCTCGAACTCCCGTGCACCTTTCTCGTTCCTGCCGCCCTTGAGGGCCAGATCACCGGCGAGAATGCCGGTCGCATCCGCGCGCAGATGATTGTCGAAGGGGCCAACGGCCCCACGACGCCCGACGCCGACGCCATTCTCGAGCGCAGAGGCATCACCGTCGTCCCGGATATCCTGGCGAACTCCGGTGGGGTCGTGGTATCGTACTTCGAATGGGTGCAAGATTTATAGAGCCTCTTCTGGAGCGAGGATGACATCAACCGCCGCCTCGAGCACCTCATGGTGCGCGGCGTCCGCGACGTCGAAGCGGTGGCGCGTGCCGAGGGCATCAGTTTTCGTCTGGCTGCACTGCAACGCGCTATCGCGCGTGTCGCCGACGCGCTCATGATCCGCGGTATCTATCCATAGAAACCGCATTTGAGATCCTGTGGTCCACGGCCGGCGGTCCACGACGTGGCCGGTTCCATACCCCCCGCGGGACCGTGGAGACGCCGGCGTTCATGCCCGTGGGGACCAACGCGACCGTCAAGGCCTTGACGCCGGACGAGGTCGCCGAGTCGGGCGCCCAGATGATCCTGTGCAATGCCTTCCACCTGTATCTGCGCCCCGGTCAAGAGATCGTCGCCGGCGCGGGCGGCCTGCACGGCTTCATGGGCTGGCCGGGTCCGATCCTGACCGACAGCGGTGGCTACCAGGTCTTCAGCCTCGCCGCGATGCGCACGGTGGACGACGGTGGGGTCACGTTCCGGTCTCCGTTTGACGGCAGCGTGCATCGCTTCACTCCAGAACGTGTGGTCGACCTGCAACGCGCGCTGGGTGCGGATATCCAGATGCCGCTCGATGTCTGCCTGGGCTACCCTCACGAGCCGGCGCAGGCGCGGGAGGCGCTCGAGCAGACCCTCCGCTGGGCAGTGCGGGCCCGCGAGCATCACGGGCGTAGTGGATCGGGCCTGCTGTTCGGGATCGTCCAGGGCGGGGTCGCTCCGGACCTGCGCGCCGAGGCCGCGCGCCGCACGGCGGCGCTGGACTTCGCGGGCTACGCGGTGGGCGGGTTGTCGGTGGGTGAGCCGCGTGAGCTGACCTATGCCCTGCTTGCGCCGGTCATTGCTGGGCTTCCGCCGGAGCGCCCTCGCTACCTGATGGGCATGGGGGAGCCGCGCGGCCTGCTGGAGGGGATCGCGCGGGGGATCGATCTGTTCGACTGCGCGCTGCCCACGCGTGTGGCGCGGACCGGCACGATCTTCACCGCCACGGGCCGGTTGAACATTCGCAATGCGATCTACCGCGACGATATGAGACCCCCTGATCCCGCCTGCACCTGTCGCGTGTGCACCGGGACCAGCCGCGCGTATCTGCGGCACCTGTTCAAAGCCGATGAAATGCTCGGACCACGGCTGGCCACCTATCACAACCTGTTCTTTGTGGGACGGCTGCTTGAGGGCGCGCGCGCGGCGCTGGACGAAGGCCGCTACAGCGCATGGATGGCGGAGATCCTGA
>JBOGSE010000802.1:0-3080 GCA_050694895.1 bacterium
TGGGCGCCGTCGTATTCCTCTGGATCTGGAAGATGGTGACAGCTAGAAGGCCGGTGTAGCCTGTGATCCCGCTACGAGATCACCAGCCGGGACGCGGGACACCGGTCATCGTCTTCCTCATCATCGCCCTGAACGTGCTCGTGTTTCTCTTCGAGGTGAGTCTGCCCAAGCCCCGGCTCGAGGCATTCATAGAGAGCTACGGGATGATCCCCCGGGAGATCACCACCGGTACGGACATCCCTCCACCCGGTCCGCGGCCTATTCAGGCGACCCTGTCCACCTCGATGTTCATGCACGGCGGCTGGCTGCATCTCATTGGCAACATGCTCTACCTGTGGGTTTTCGGCAACAATGTCGAAGACGTCTTTGGGCACGTCGGCTTCATCATCTTCTATCTGGTCACGGGGCTCGCCGCGTCCTTTTTGCAAATCGCAATCGCGCCGAACTCGACGATTCCCAATATCGGCGCCAGCGGCGCCATCGCCGGCGTGTTGGGCGCGTACTTGATCTTCTATCCTCGCGCGCAGATTGACACGCTCGTGGGCAGGGTGGTCGTGCCGCTCCCTGCCCTCTATGTGCTCGGATTCTGGATCGTTCTGCAGTTCTTCCAGGGCATCGCGGCGTTGAGTCCCGAGGCGGCCGAGGCCGGCGGCGTTGCCTGGTGGGCGCACATCGGTGGGTTCATCGCCGGGTTGATCATCGCGGTATTTTTCCGCGGCCGGGTCGCGGCCTGGGGAAGCCCATCCCGTCCGCAGTTCTAAAGACCGGGTCGCTGCGGAAAGGCTCGGGCCGCCGGGTTGCGATTCCCGGACGGCCCGAGTGCGGTCGCTTCCCCCACGGTGCTTCGTCTAGCGGACCAGGCCCATGATGCCGATGATGATCAGGTAGAACGCGACGATATAGTTCAGCAGCCTGGGAATGACGAGGATCAAAAGACCCGCAATCAGCGCCACAATCGGCTGGAATGACGCATCTATTCGCATGCCGGTCCTCCAGTTTTCTGCTAGAGAAGGGCGCCGGCTGCGGCGTTAGCCACGGCACGGCGCCCTGATCACCTACGGTTAAGGCCGTCTGCGTTCTGCGAGAGCCGGAAGCACAAGGATAATACCGCTGGCCAGGGTTGCAGCTTCCTCCTAGACGACCGGGCGCCGACCCTGAATGATATTGATCAGGATGACCGCCAGCGCCACGATGAGCAACAGGTGGATAAACCCACCCAGCGTGTATGAAGACACAACTCCCAGCAGCCAGAGCACCAGGAGGACGACGAAGATCGTCCACAACATCGCTGACCCCTCCTTTGCGTAGGTTGATAACACGCCTCGTATTTACCCGTCCCCTGCCGCGTCAAACGCGCGCGCGTTCGATCTGCGGGCAAGATTTCGAGGATGGCCGCACATACGGTCCGCTAAGCCACATCGCCAGTAAGAAGGAACAGCGGCGCGCCGTTGGGGAATGAAGCGCTTGAGCGCCGCCCAGCGGTGATAGGCGCTTTGGGAGAAAGGTCTCAGCGTTGAAAGCCTTAACCGACGTCCACGGCGGATTGGAATCCCTCACCGGGGAGCCTTTCCGCGGCGAACTCCTCAGTGTCGAAGGTCTTGAAGCCCTCGCACGGGATCTCGCCGCGCGCTTCACGCTGGCGCGGTCAACTCGGCGTGGGATTCGCCGGTTTCTCTCCAGGCTCGAGGAGAACACGCACCTGCTGCGCGAGACATACCGCACGCTCGCAGGTGATATCCACCGCTCGGAACCCCTCGCACCCGCGGCCGAGTGGCTGCTCGACAACTTCCATCTTATCGAAGACCAGATCGCGGACATCGCGCGGAATCTGCCACGGAAGTACTATCTCGAACTCCCCAAGCTGGCATCGCCACGGCTGGACGGCATGGCCCGCGTCTACGCGATGGCGCTCGAGCTCATCAGGCACAGCGACGGCCGTCTCGACGTTCAGCGCCTGACGCGCTTTGTGTCGTCCTATCAGACGGTCGCGCCGCTGACGATAGGCGAGTTGTGGGCCTGGCCGACGATGCTGAAGGTGGCGCTCATCGAGAATCTTCGGCGGCTGTCGGAGGACCTGCTGGAAAGCCGCGCCGCCCGGCTCGACGCCAACGCGCATTTCGCTCGCCTGGAGGCCGCGCCGGCCGATCGCGCATCGGTCGAGCTGCCGGTGAGGCTGCCTCCCGCCTACGTCGTGCAGTTCCTCGAACGCCTGCGCGAGTACGGACCCCGGGCAGCGCACCTGCGAGTGGCGCTCGAAGAACGGCTCGCCTCACTCGGCCAGAGCTCAGAGGACGCTATTCGTGCCGAGCACCAGAAGCAGGCCACGGACCAGGTCTCGTTTGGCAACTCGGTGACCAGCCTGCGCCTGTGCGCCACCCTGGATTGGAGCCGATTCTTTGAGCAGGTCAGTCTGGTCGAGCAGGTGCTGCAACGCGATCCGGCCGGCATCTACGGGAAGATGGACTTCGCCAGCCGCGACCGCTACCGGCAGGCCGTCGAGGAGCTTGCCGAACCCACGGGAGAAGCGCAGGTGCGGGTGGCCCTACACTGCGTCGAACGGGCCCGGCAGTCGGCCCAGCCCCCGGCAAACCGCCGGGCCCTGCACGTGGGCTACCATCTCATCGGCGGTGGTCGCCGGGCGCTGGAAGCCGATGTCGATTTTCGGCCGCGGCCCCTGCAGCGTATCCGCCGTTTCATCTTCATGCATGCCACGTCATTCTATCTTGGGTCGATCGCCGCACTCACAGCGGCGGGCGTGGGAGTGGCGATGGCCATGGTGCCGGGGCGGCGCGGCGACGCGCTCGTCGCCGCGCTCACGGTGATTCCCGCCAGCGAGCTGGCGATCGCCCTCGTCCAGTGGCTGGTCGTCTCTCTCGCGCCGCCCCGCCGGCTGCCAAGGCTCGATCTCCGAGGAGGCGTGCCGGAGGAGGGCCGGACGATCGTCATCATCCCGACCCTGCTCGCCAGCGTGGACGGTGTGCGCTCGCTTCTCAGCCACCTGGAGGTTCAGGCGCTGGGCAACGTCGACCCGCGCATCCACTTCGCCATCGTGAGCGACTTTACCGACGCGCCGGCGGAAG
>JBOGSE010000803.1:0-1456 GCA_050694895.1 bacterium
CCTCGCTGATCATCCCTTCGCGCGTCTGCCACGACGCTTCGGCCCGGGGCCGGAAGAAGGCACCCGTGAGCACGTTCTCAAGACACGTCAGATACGGGAACAGGCGTGGGACCTGAAACGTCCGGCCAATGCCCATGCGGCTGATGCGATAGGGCGGCAGGCCTGTGATCTCGTCCCCGTTGAGGCGGACGCTCCCCGCGGTGGGACGGATCAGACCGCTGATGATGTTAAAGAGGGTGGTCTTGCCGGCGCCGTTGGGTCCGATGAGCCCGACGATCTCGCCCGGGGCCACCTGGAAGCTCACACCGGAAAGTGCGGTGAGGCCTCCGAACCGCTTGGTGATGTCGGCTCCATTAAGCACTTAGACGCGTGGCTCAACGACGGTATTCATACTTCGGCGGCCAACCTCATAGTGCTCCACGAATGGTGGTACCATTACTTACGGACGCCGATTGTAAGCAGATACTCCCGCGGCATAGCGACTCCCAGCTCAGTCCGGAATCCGTCGTGATAGGCGATGAAATCCCGCTTCAAGCCCTCCCGGCGTTCGGGATCGAGGCTCGCTGCGAGCGCCCTGGTCGGGCCGTAGCCCGTCACGAACAGGTCCCACACTGCCTCGCCGCTCGGGGCCCGGAGCACGGTCGTGCCGGTCTCAAACCGAAGGTCAAACGAGGAGCCGAGCAGCTCTCTGACACGATCTCTCCTCCCCCATTCAAACGGCGAGGGTGGCGCGGGCGGCGGCGTCTCCGGCATGTATGGCCTCATCACCTTAAACATGCCTGCGATCGTGCCGTCTGGCGGCCAGGCCGTAAGCCCAATCCGGCTGTTTTTCCGACAGACACGGGCCAGTTCCGCCGCGGCGGCTTCAGGGTCGCGGACGAACATTACCCCGCAGGTCGAAACGATCACGTCGAAACTCCCCCGGTCGAACGAGAGCTTTTCCGCGTCGCCCGTTCTAAAGTCAATCGTGAGACCAGCCCTAGCAGCAGCCGCTTTGGCCGCCTCAATAAGATCGTGGCCTATATCTACACCGGTGACATTGCATCCGCGCGCGGCCGCACGACGAGCCGCCCAGCCGGTGCCGGTCGCTACATCGAGCACGCGCTCACCCGGCCGGAGATCGAGACGCAGGACGCAGTGCTCGATCGAGTCCGCGATAGTCTCGCTGATGCGGTCGTACTCCTTTCCGCCAGAGCCCCAGGTCGCGGCTGCCTTGACATTGTGCGGCTGGATCACTGCCATACCTCCCGCGCGGTCTCTGCGACCAGACGGAGCTTCGCCCACTGGTCGTCCTCGGTGAGCAGATTGCCTTCCATCGTGGAGGCGAAGCCGCACTGGGGGCTGAGCGCCAGATTCTCGAGTGGGATGTAGCGTGACGCCTCTTCGATCCGCTGGATCAGCTCCCGTTTTGCTTCCAGTTGAGGGCGCTTGCTGCTGACCAGTCCCAGCACCACCT
>JBOGSE010000804.1:0-1352 GCA_050694895.1 bacterium
TCGCCGAATCGCTCGGCAAAAGGATCGTCGTCGCCAAAGACTCGCCCGGCTTCATCGTGAACCGCTTGCTCGTCCCATACCTGCTCGACGCGGTGCGGATATTTGAGCAAGGCCTGGCCACGAAGGAAGATATCGACACCGCAGTGACGCTCAGCCTGAATTATCCGATGGGCCCGCTCACCCTGCTGGACTTCGTCGGGCTCGATACGACGTACTACATTGCGGAGGCGATGTATCAGGAAACGAAGGACTCACGCTGGGCGCCGCCGGTGATGCTCAAACACATGGTCAGCGCGGGTTGGCTGGGACGGAAGAGCGGGCGGGGATTCTACGAGCACAAGTGAGTCCGCAGGACTGCGACAACCCAGCGCGAACGTGCGCCTGAAAGACGTCGTGGCGCTGATACAGATCGCCAGCACGCCGAGTGGCGCGCGAGGGGAGATCGCCATGAGCCGTGGGAAGCTAAGCAGAACCGTGCTCTTGCTCGTCCTGGCGCTTGTGCTCGTTGTTGTCGGCGTTCCGGATCCCGCCCAGGCTCAGCGCAAGGATACGGTCGTCATCGGCCTCGCCCAGGAGCCCGATCTGCTCATCAGGGCGTTCTCCTCGATGCTGGTCAGCGGCGAGGTGCTCACCTCGCTGTTCGTCGGCATGGTCGACTTGGACGGCCAGTGGAAACTGGTACCCCAGATGGCTGTCAAGATCCCGACGCTGAGGGACGGGGACTGGGAACTGCTGCCCGGGAAAAAGATGCGCGTGACCTACAAACTGAAGAAGGGCTACACCTGGCACGACGGCCGGCCGGTGACCGCCCTCGATGTGTCCTGGACCTATTTGATGCTGCGCAACCCGCAGAGCCCCACGCAGAGCCGGTTCATCCTCAAGAAGATCGACAACATGCTGGTGCCTAACCCGACTGACCCGCACACCCTTGTCGTCCAATGGAACGAACTCTATCCGTTTGCCAACCTCGGACACGCCACGTATCCGCGGCATGTGCTGGAGCGCGAATACCTGCGCGACCCTTCGACGCTCAAGGCCCACCGGCAGGCGCGGGCGCCGATCGGAAACGGTCCCTACCGCTTCGTGGAGTGGTCGCCGGGAAGTCACATCACCCTCGAGGCCTACGACGCCTACCCCGGGGGCAAGCCCAAGATCCGGCGCCAGGTGTGGCGTTTCATCCTGGACAGCACGGTCCTCCAGGCCAATGTGATCGCCGGTCAGGTGGACGTCACCGGATTGGCCAACAACTTCTCCATCGACCAGATGGCGGACATCGAACGGCGCAGCCCGCAGGTAACCGCGCACTACAGCCCCGACTTCATCTGGGAGCGCATCAATCTCAACCTGGATAA
>JBOGSE010000805.1:0-1467 GCA_050694895.1 bacterium
AGGTCATCGTGGCGGCGACGCGCAACTCGGCCGAGTTCCTGCGCCTCGCCGACGCGGGAACGCTGCAGGCCGGCAAGAGCGCCGACTTCATCGTGCTCGACGCGAACCCGCTCGACGACATCGCCAAGTGGCGCCGGGTGGTCGCAGCCGCGAACATCAAGGCCGACTAGGGAAACTCTGAAGTAATCCTCTGCTCTAATGTGTAGTAGCTGAGCCGAGGAGAACAAGAATGAAGAAGCCGAGCCAGATGACGCTTACCCCGACTGGGTTCGAGGCCTACCGTAAGCCGACGCGGCGCGAGAGGTTTCTGGCTGAGATGGATCGGGTGGTGCCGTGGGCCGAGCTGGTGGCACTGGTCAAACCGGCGTACGCCAAGGGCACCAGTGGTCCGGGCCGGCCGCCGATCCCGCTTGAGCGGATGCTGCGGATTTACTTCCTTCAGCACTGGTTCAATCTCTCGGACCCGGCGGTGGAAGAAGCGCTGTACGAATCGGTGTCGATGCGCACGTTTGCCGGGATTGATCTGGGCCGGGAACCCGCCCCCGACGAGACGACGGTGTGCAAGTTCCGGCACCTGCTGGAGGAGCACGGTCTGGGCAAGCGGATCTTCGAGGCGGTGCGGGCCCATCTGCAGAGCAAAGGGCTGAAGGTGTCCTCTGGCACGATCGTGGATGCGACCATCATCGCGGCGCCCAGCTCGACCAAGAACGCGGATCGCGAACGCGACCCGGAGATGCACCAGACCAAGAAGGGCAAGGACTGGTACTTCGGCATGAAGGCGCACGTCGGGGTCGATAAGAAGACGAAACTCATTCACTCGGTGGCGGCAACGCCAGCGAACGTCGCCGATGGCAACATGGTGGGCGAGCTTCTGCACGGGGGCGAAACCCACGTCTGGGGCGATGCGGCCTACTCGGGACGAACCGAGCGCATCCAGGCCAAGGCGCCCAAGGCGAAGGACTTCACGCAGCGCCGGGGTCGTGGCTACCGGTACTTGAGCGACTATGACCGCTGGATCAACCGAGCGCGTTCCCGGATCCGCGCCCGCGTCGAGCATACGATCGGCGTGATCAAGCGCGTGTTCGGCTTTGCGAAGGTGCGCTACCGCGGCATCGCCAAGAACGCCAATCGCCTCTTCGTCACCTGCGCGCTGGCGAATCTGTTCATCGCTCGGCACCACTTGTTCAGAGTGCAAGGGCCGTAATGCGTCCGAAAATCGCGAAGAAGCTGGAAATCGAGCGAAATCGAGAGGTAAATTCGCCCGTTTCGAACTCCATTGGTGTTCGTGAGCCCGCATTTGCACTATTGATCGCTCGCATCGCCGTTACTTCAGACCTTCCCTAGGTGGACCCGCGGCTCCCGGAGGTGCCGTACTACAGGGCCGTCGCCGGCGTCCTGATGGCGCTCGGGCTCGTGTGCGTCGCCGCCGGCGTCGCCGTCGTGCTCTATGCGGGATGGGTCGTATAT
>JBOGSE010000806.1:0-4798 GCA_050694895.1 bacterium
ATGATCGCGCGACCGTGGGCGTCGATGCGGACCTTCGCCCCATCGTAGCCGGCGATGGAGTAGAGCTTGCGGGGCATGCGTCGGCCGGTGCCGACCGCGCACTCCTCTGCGAAACACGCGACGCCGATCCCTATCAGTCTGCCCTGCGCCCTCCATTCGGCCTGTCGGGCTCTGAGGGTCTGATACCCCAACTTCTCTACGGCGAGATTGAGCGCAGCGACATAATCGCCGCTATCTCGATCCAGCCCTGTGACGGTGCGATGTGGAAAGTCACCGGGCCCGAGCAGATTGTGCCGCCGGATCTCGATGGGATCCATCCCAATGCGCCTGGCCAGGATGTTCACCAAGCGCTCCAGTGCGAAGTTCGCGGGAGGGCGGGCCACGCCGCGGTAAGGTCCGTGGGGGCAGGTGTTCGTCACGACCGCGCGGGCGCGGTACCGGTAGTGGGCAAACTTGTACGGCCCGACGATGCAGGACGCACAGTTCAGCACTTCGTTGCAGGGGGTGTCGGGAAAGATTGCGTAGGCGCCGCCATTGAGGACAATGTCGGCCTCCAGCGTCAGAAACCGGCCGTTCCGGTCGGCGCTGAGCCGCAGCCAGATGCGTTCCTCGTGACCGTGCGAACTCCCAATGAAGTTCTCTCGCCGGTCTTCGGTCCACTTGACCGGCCGCTGGAGATCACGCGCGATCGCGCCGACCACGACCTGTTCGGCATCCAGGGAGGCCTTGTTGCCGAATGCCCCGCCAACGTCCGGGCCGATCACATGGATCTGGTCTTCCGGCATCTGCAAGCAGTCCGACAGGCCGTACCGCACCACGTGAGGGATCTGGGTGCTGGTCCACACGGTCAGGACGCCTGTACCGGGATCGTAGTCCGCGACCGTGCCACGACATTCCATGGGGGCCGCTGCGCTGCGCTGAGTCCGGAAGGTCGCCTCTACTTCGACGTGCGAACCCGACCGGGTCTGGTCCACCGCACCGTATTCCCGGCTCTCATCCACGAACAGGTTGCCGGGGAGTTCGTCGTGAACAAGTTGGGCGTCGGGTTGGAGGGCCCGCTCGATGGTCGCCACGGGCTCGAGCGGCGTCACGTCGATTTCGACCAGATCAGCCGCGTCCTCGGCAGCATAGCGGTTCTCCGCAACCACCGCGGCGACGGGTTCGCCCACAAACCTGACCTTGCCGCGGGCCAACACGGGATAGTCGGATTCTCGAAATGTGCTGGATCCAAAAGGGGTCCGGATCGGTTTCACCAAACTGTGGATGTGATCTCCCGTATAGACCGCGACGACGCTCGCCTGCGCGAGAGCCGTTTGAGCGTCAATACGGGTGATGAATCCATGGGCATGGGTACTGCGCGCGAACGCCACGTGAAGCATGCGCGGCAAGCCCTTATCTCCAATGAAGCGGGCGGTGCCGGTCACAAGGCGGCGATCTTCCTTGCGGTGCAGTGCCTGGCCAACGAATGGCTCAGGGGCGTCGATGAGGGGAGATCTCGTCTTCGTGGTCACAACATGGATTATGTCACCGCGGGCTTCGGGTCTCAACGACGTGACGGCGGGTGAGTGAGGATGCCTTCCAACATCATCGACCTCAGCTACCCTGTTCGGAATGGCATGCGCACGTATCCGGGCATACCCGAACCTTCCATCTCGGCGTTCCTCACCCATGAAGCCTCCAGGGCGCGTTACCAGGGCCAGTGTGAGCTGGCGTTCTCACAAGTGAACATCGTCGCCGGGGTGGGCACGTACCTTGACTCACCCTATCATCGGGATCCGACACTTCCGGACTTTGCTGCGCTTCCGCTGCGGTCCCTGGTAGATCTTCCCGGTGTCGTCATAGACATGCGGGGGCGGCGCGACCGCGCAATCCGGCCCCAGGATTTGGGAGACGACGCCTGGGCCGGCTGCGCCGTCGTCTTGCGGACAGGGATGGGGGAGCATTGGGACACAGACCGCTACTGGACAGACGGTCCTTTCGTCACGCAGGAAGCCGCGGCCGTTCTCGCCGGAGCAGGCATTGCTTTACTGGGGGTCGACTTTCTCAACGTCGACGACCTTGGCGATCCGCGTCGTCCCGTTCACACGCTGCTTCTCAGAGCACGCATTCCGATTATCGAGAACCTGCGTAATGTGGACCGTTTGCCCGTTCGGGGCTTCCGCCTGCACGCCGCGCCGCTTGCACTCGAAGGCGTCGCGTCGTTTCCCATTCGGGCGTATGCTGTTCTGGATACGGGCCCGGATGATCAACCGGAAGGGGTGTGATGGCCATGCCGAGGATCCTGCGAATTGCCGCGGCCCAGCTCGGTCCATCGGGAACCAAGAGCGAGGATGCCGAGCGCATGTGCCGCCTCCTGGATCACGCGGGCGCCGCGGGCGTGAAACTCGTGGGCTTTCCAGAGCTGAGCCTCACGCCGTACTTTCCCATCAAGAACACACGAGAATATGAGCATCACTTCGAGCCGGTCGACAGCCCCTACCTCGGTCAGGTGTTGGCCCGGGCCGGCGCACTGGGGATCGCCGTGATCGTGCCATTCGCTGAGGTGGACGGCATCAGATATTTCAATTCCTGCGTGGTGGCGAACGCGCAGGGGAGCATCGTCGGCCGCTATCGCAAGATCCACATTCCCGGCGCGTTCCCCTTGCCCGGACAAGGCGCGCTGGTTTTCGAGAAGCTCTACTTCACGCCAGGCGACCTGGGGTATCCCGTGATGGATCTTGGCTTTGCCAGGGTGGGTGTGCAGATCTGCTACGAGCGGAATTTTCCGGAAGGGTATCGCATCTTAGCCCTCAAGGGTGCGGAGATCATCTACACGCCTACCAACCTGATGCGCATCGGCGACGTGTGGACCCCTGATACGTGGGAACTCGTGCTTCGCGCACGCGCATACGAGAACGGCTGTTTTGTCGTCGGCGTGAATAAGGCTGGGCGGGAGGGCGATCTCGACTACGTTGGGGACTCCCTCGTCCTCGGCCCCAAGGACGGAGGGGTGCTTGCCCGCACCACGGCGAACGGGGATGATCTGCTGGTTGCAGAGATTGACCTCGACGATGTGGTTGAGGCGCGCAAACGGCTGCCCTTCATGCGAGACCGGCAGCCCTGGAGTTACAGCCCGCTCGTTCAATAACCCCCGGCGGCGCGCCGGAGGAGTCCCAGGAGGCCTTGAGCTATGGCAGCGCAGAGACTGAAGTTCGGCGTGCGTCTTCTCGACGATCTCGGTGGAGCCCGAGAATTGGTCGAACTCGCGCGGCGGGCCGAAGAACTCGGCTTCGATACGCTGTGGTTTCCGCACGACGCCTTCCGGCTGAACTCCTGGGTGCTGCACTCCGCCGTCGCACAGGTCACCTCGCGGATCGAACTCTTCGCGCGAACCAATCTGTACACCACTGACCCATCTGAGATCGCGACCTACGCCGCGACGCTGGATGAGATCGCGCAGGGCCGCGTGGGCCTGACCATCGGCCTGCATAACTTTGACACCATCACCTGGGTGGGCATGGATGGGCGCGACATCTTTCCACGGGTGCGGGAGGCGACCGAGATTGTCCGCCGTCTGCTCCGCGGAGAGCGCGTGGCATATCAGGGCCAGATGTACCGCTGGACCGAGAAGGCCTACCTTCGGGCCAAGCCATTCCGGCCTGATCTGCCCATTCTGATCTGCCCGGTCGGAGAAGAATTCCTGGAACTGAGCGGAGAGATCGGGGACGGCACGCTTCCCATGGTGACCCCGCCCGAGTCTGCCGGGCTCATCATGGAGCCCGTCCTGCGGGGTCTGAAGCGATCCCCCAACCCGAACCGTCCGTTCGACAAATGTGCCTTTGTCTGGATGGCCATCTCCGATGATCGCCGGGAAGCGCGGGATATGCTGGCCAACGTCGTCGCGTACTTTGGCACATATCTCGATCCCCGTGCGCTGGCTGTGATCGGTCTGACTATCGAAGACTTCCGGCCGGCCTATACGCGCATCATGGCCCGCGAGTACGAGGGGGCGCGCGCTCTAGTGACGAACGACATGCTGCGCACGGGAATCTACGGCACGCCGGAGGACTGCGCCCGCCAGTTGGAAGTTGTCATCAACGCCGGATTCGATCACATCTCGATCGGGGGACCGCTGGGACAGAATCCGGCAGAGGCGATGCGCTTGATCGCCGAACGGGTGATTCCGCATTTCAGGCCAGTCACCGCGCTGGGAGGGCAGCCATGACGAACATCGTGCGACGTAGGCTCTTGGTGGGCTTCATGATCGCGCTTTTGGGAGGCGTGTTTCCGACCATCGGGTTCGCCCAAGGGCGCCGCGACGCGGTTGTCATCGGCATGGCACAGGAGCCGGATATCCTCGGTCCGTTTACGGGGATGGGCGCAGCCGGCGTGATTCAGAACTCGCTATTCGCTTTCTACGCGCCCTATAACGAGAAGTGGGTGCGGACGCCGCTTCTGGTAGAGAAGATCCCAACCGTCCAGGATGGCGATTGGGAAATCCTGCCCAACAACAAAATGCGTGTGAAGTGGAGGCTTCGCAAGGGCTTCACCTGGCACGATGGCAGGCCGGTGACGGCGCTGGACGTTCGGTTCACGTATGGCATGCTGCGCAACCCGAGGACGCCGGCACGGTCACGGTTCCTCCTGGAGCGGATTGACAACATTCTGGTACCCGACGTCAATGACCCGTACACGTTCGTGGTGCAATGGAACGCCCTGTGGCCATTCGCCAATCGGACCCCCTACGGGCTTGAATACACGCTGCCCAGACACAGCCTGGAGTCCGCTTATCTGCGCGATCCTTCCCGGCTGACGGCCA
>JBOGSE010000807.1:0-2420 GCA_050694895.1 bacterium
GGTCTGCTCTCACTCCGCCTTCGCGGCCCGTACTTCGCCATCCTCACCTTCGGTCTGAGTGAGCTGATCCGGCACCTTGTCACCTGGTACGAGTTCAACAAGATCGGAACGCGCGGACGACTCCTGCTGGCATCACCCGATCTGCGAACCATCTACTACGGCCTGCTCGTCGTCGCTGTGCTCGCTGTCGCCGCCGCGGTGCTCTTGCGCCGATCGCGCTGGGGCCTGGCGCTGGTGGCCATCGGCGAAGACGAAGAGCGGGCCGAAGTGCTGGGCGTGCGGCCGACGTGGATCAAGATCGGAGTCTTCGCCGCGAGCGCGGCTTTCATCGGCGCGACAGGAGCCGCCATCGCGCCCCGCCTGACATACCTGGATCCCCAGATCGCCTTCAACCCGCTGATCTCGTTCCAGACCGTCATCATGGCCCTGCTGGGCGGGGCGGGCCAGACCTCGGGGCCCATCGTGGGCGCTCTCTTCCTGGGCCTGGTCTCAGAACTCTTTCTCTTGCAGTTCAGGTACGCGTACATGATCACCCTGGGGAGTGTGCTCATTCTCACGGTCCTGCTCCTGCCGCATGGTATTACCGGCTGGCACCGTGAAGAGCGCACAGGGGATCTCGTGCGGGCCGTGCGGTGGGCCATCGTTCGGCGGATTCCCCGGAGGTACGGTATGCGGCGTGACTATCAGCTCTTTATCGATGGTGTGTGGCAGGACGCCCCGGAAGGCCGGACGTTCCCGGATACCAACCCGGCGACCGGCGAAGTGTTCGCCCGCATCGCTGCCGGCGACGCAGCGTCCGCCCGCCGCGCGGTGGAGGCTGCCGGCCGGGCGAAGGGCGAGTGGGGGGAGGTGTCGCCCGCAGAGCGGGCCGGCGTCGTGCTGAAGGCCGCGCAGATCTGGGAGCGCCGGCGCGACGCCCTGGCAGAGTTGCTGACCACCGAGACCGGCGCCGTGCACAAGAAGGCCCTGTTCGAGATTCCCTACTGCGCAGAGTTGATCCGGCAGGCGGCCGCGCTGCCGTACCAGGCGGGCGGTGAGGTCGCGCCCTCCAATGTGACCGGCAAGGTGAACTACTTCATGCGGAAGCCGGTCGGTGTGGTCTCAGTCATCTCGCCGTGGAACTTCCCCTTCATCCTCACGCTGCGGGCCGTGGCGCCGGCGATCGCGCTGGGCAACGCCGTGGTCCTCAAACCCTCTGAGGAAACGCCGATCGTCGGGGGACTGGTTATTGCCGAGATCTTCGAGGAGGCGGGGCTGCCCCCCGGCGTGCTCAACGTGATCACCTGCCCGCGGGAATCCGTGGAGGAGGTCGGGGACGTGATGGTGGGCCACGCGGCCGTCGGTGTCGTGAGCTTTACCGGCTCCACAGCGACGGGTCAGAAGCTGGCAGAGAAGGCCGGCCGCCATCTCAAGCGCATCGTGCTGGAGTTGGGAGGCAAGTGTCCCCTGATCGTGCTGCAGGACGCCGACCTGGACCTGGCCGTCAGCGCCGCCTGCTTCGGCGCGTTCTTCCATCAGGGCCAGATCTGCATGGCGGTGACGAGGATTCTCGCGGAGGCGCCGATGGCCGACCGCCTCGCCGCTCAGCTCGTGGAGAAGGCGCGCGACCTCAAGATGGGCGATCCCCGTGACCTGCACACGGACATCGGCCCCATCACCAACCCGACGCAGCTGGCGAAGATCAAGGCCCACGTCGAGGATGCCGTGGCCAAAGGAGCGCAGGTCCTGGTGGGCGGCCGCAGCCACGGGCAGTACTTCGAGCCCACGGTCCTGACCGGCGTGACTCCAGCGATGCGCTGCTACTACGAGGAGACATTCGGCCCAGTGGTGTCGCTGACGCCGGTGAGAGACGCCGAGGAAGCCATCCGCCTGGCGAACGACACGACCTACGGCCTGTCGGCGGGGATTATCACAGGCGATCCGGAGCGAGGCCTGGCCCTCGCCGAGCGGATTCAGACCGGGATGGTGCACATCAACGACTCCTCGGTGCACGACGAGCCGCAGGCGCCGTTTGGGGGAGTCAAAGGCTCCGGAGTGGGCCGCCACGGGGGCAAGGCCGCGATCGAGGCGTTCACCGAGCAGCGCTGGGTGAGCCTCCAGACCGAGCGCCGCCATTATGCGTTCGATCATTGACGAATGCAACAGACCCGGGACTAAGGCAGCGACTGCAAGCAACTGTCCAGCGATACATTTCTGCCGCCGCACGCATTGTAGACTTACCCCACCACTTCTGCACCCGTGAGCAGGCCGAGCAGTACCGGTTCGCCTTGGCCGCATTGGGCCTACTGGGTCAGAACTCGAGTACAGGTAGCCACTTTGCGCAGGCCGATTCTTCCGCTCGCTGCCGCGCTGCTCGTCGTGGCGGTTCTCGCGGCGTCTTTGGCCTCGGCGCGTGCGGCAGAGGCCGCTACGCCCGGACG
>JBOGSE010000808.1:0-6038 GCA_050694895.1 bacterium
ACGGCGAGTTGCGTCAGCAGGGATCCACCGCCGATCTCGCGATGACGATCTGGGAGTTGATCGGGTTTCTGACCGAGTTCATGACCCTGGAAGCCGATGACGTGATCCTCACCGGCACACCGCAAGGCATCTCGCACGTGTATCCCGGCGACCGCATGCGCATCGAGGTCGACCTTCTGGGCGCGCTCGAGAACCCGGTGGTTGCCGAGGGCACCACCTGATGGCGGACGCGGAATCCCGCACGGCTCAGACCGCCGCGTCGCCCGCACGCCCTGCGCCTGCGCCGCGCGTGCCCATAACACCCGCGCGCCACTTCATCGATGGCACGTTTGTCGAGAGCGCGGATGGTGAGACATTCGCGACACTGAACCCCGCGACCAACAAAACAATCACGACCGTCGCCCGCGGCGCCGCCGAGGACATCGACCGCGCCGTCCGTGCGGCCCGGCGCGCGTTCGATGACGGCCCCTGGTCGCGGATGCCGGCCGCCGATCGCGCGCGGGCGCTGCACCGTATTGCAGAGGGCATCGACCGGCGCGTCGACGAGATCGCGCTGGCCGAGACACTCGACACGGGCATTCCCCATACCCAGATTCGCCAGGGGCAGATCCCGCGCGCGGCCGACAACTTCCGGTTCTTTGCCGAGATGGCGACACGCGTCCCCAATGAAGCCTTTCCCGCCGACGGAGCCTTTCTCAACTACACCATACGAATGCCAATCGGCGTCGCCGGACTCATCACGCCATGGAACACGCCCTTCATGCTCGAGACCTGGAAACTGGCGCCCTGTCTGGCCGCGGGGTGCGCGTGCGTGTTGAAGCCCGCGGAGTGGTCGCCGCTCTCGGCGACGCTGCTGGCCGAAATCCTGGCCGAAGCCGATCTGCCGCGCGGCGTCGTCAACGTGGTGCATGGGTTCGGCGAGACAGCGGGTGCTCCGCTCGTGGAGCACGGGCTGGTGAACGCGAACTCCTTCACGCGCGAGACCACCACGGGCCAGGAGATCATGCGAAACGGCGCCGCCACGCTCAAGCGGTTCTCGATGGAGCTGGGCGGCAAATCTCCGGTGATCGTCTTTGCGGATGCAGACCTCGACCGGGCCCTGGACGCGGTCATCGCCGGCATCTACACGCTCAACGGGGAGCGCTGCACCGCGAACTCCCGCCTCCTGATCGACCGGCGCATCCACGATGACTTCGTCGGACGTCTGCTCGACCGCGTGGCCCGGCTGCGCGTGGGCGACCCGACGGATCCGTCCACCGAGGTCGGCCCGCTGATTCATCCGGAGCACTGGGAGCGTGTGGCGGGGTACGTGGCGCTCGGGCAGCGTGAGGGCGCGCATCTGGCCACCGGAGGACGGCGACCGGCGGGTCTACCGGCCGGGAACTACCTTGAGCCGGCGGTCTTCACAGGAGTCCGCAACGACATGCGCATCGCCCAGGAAGAGATCTTTGGCCCGGTACTGGTCGTCATCCCCTTTGAGGATGAAGCCGAGGCCGTGCGCGTGGCCAACGACGTTCGCTACGGCCTCGCCGGGTATCTGTGGACGAGCGACGTGGCCCGCGGGCACCGTGTCGCCCATGCGCTCGAATCAGGAATGATCTGGGTGAACTCGCAGAACGTGCGCGACCTCCGCACTCCCTTTGGAGGAATGAAGTCCAGCGGCATCGGCCGCGAGGGCGGGTACTATTCCTTCGAGTTCTATATGGAGTACAAAGTCATCCACACGGCGCTCGGGACGCACCGGATTCCCCGGATGGGGACCGGCGGGGATCAACGGCCGACCGATTTCAGGAGGGCCTAGCATGCCGGCACGGACCGGAGCCGAATTCATCAATGGCCTGCGGGCGCAGCCCAGAGACATCTGGATCGGCGGTGAGCGGGTCAGCGACCCGACCGCTCACCCGGCGTTTCGTAATGTCGTCCGCAGCGTGGCTGCACTCTACGACATGCAGCACGACCCGGCGCTGCGTGACGAGATGACGTACATCTCGCCCAGCACCGGCGCGCGCGTCGGTCTCTCGTTTCTGACCCCGCGCAGCCACGACGATCTGGCGCGCGTGCGCAGGATGATGAAGCGGTGGGCCGACTACTCCGGCGGTATGCTGGGGCGTGCGCCGGACTACCTCAATCGCGCACTCATGGCGTTTGGGGCCGCGGCCGACTACTGCGCGGCCAACGATCCGCGCTTTGGCGACAACGTCCGGCGGTATTACGAATATGTGCGTGAGAACGATCTCTGCTTGACCCATACGCTCATCAACCCGCAGGCGAATCGGGCGGTCGGCCCCTCCAAACAGGCCGATCCGTATCTCGCCGCGGGCATCGTGCGCGAGACCGACGACGGCGTGCTCATCCGCGGCGCCCGCATGTTGGCGACCCTGCCGGTCAGTGATGAGATCATGGTCTTCCCGTCGACCGTGCTTCGTGGCCAGGAGGAAGATGCGCCCTACGCGTTCGCGTTCGCGATTCCCTGCGCGACGCCGGGGCTGCGTTTTCTCTGCCGTGAGACGTTCGACTACGGCCGCACCCCGGCCGACCATCCGCTCGGGAGCCGTTTCGAGGAGATGGACGCGGTTGTCATCTTCGATGACGTGCTTGTCCCGTGGGAACGCATGTTCCTGATGCGCGACGTCGAGCGGTGCAACAAGGCGTTTGCCGAAACACGCGCCGTGGTGCACATGGCCCACCAGGTCGTCACGAAGAACGTCGCCAAGACCGAATTCATCCTGGGCGTGATCTGCCTGATCGTCGATACGATCGCCATCGAGCAGTTCCAGCACGTACAGGAGAAGGTCGCCGAAGTCATTCAATATCTTGAAACGATGCGGGCGTTTCTGCGCGCGGCCGAAGCGGATGCGGCCATCGACCGCTGGGGTGTCATGACGCCGGCCTGGCCGCCGTTGGACACCGCCCGCAACATGTACACGCGTATGTATCCCCGCATGATTGAGATCGTGCATCAGCTCGGTGCCAGCGGCCTGATGGCGATCCCAACGACCGCTGACATGGCCGGCCCGCAGGCACCGACGATCGAGAAGTACTATCAGGCGGCCCGCGCGGGATCGCGCGATCGGGTGCGTCTGTTCAGACTCGCCTGGGATCTCGCGTTGTCGGCATTCGGCAGCCGCCAGGCGCTCTACGAACGATTCTTTTTCGGCGACCCCGTGCGCATGGCCGGTGCGATGTTTGCCAACTACGACAAGGCGCCCTACATGGAGCGGGTTCGGCAGTTCCTGGCTCGTGCCGATCAGGAGGCCGCCGGCAAGAGCGAGCGGGCTCCGGCAGGGGAGCGCGCCTGACGGTGGCCTCGGCGACGCCCCTGGAGGTTCCGGACCAGAAGGATTTTCGGCGCACGATGGGTCTCTTCGCCACGGGCGTCACGGTTCTGGCGACGCACTCGCCCGATGGCATCGTGGCGATGACCGCCAACGCCATCTCCTCCGTGTCGCTGGAACCGCTGCTCGTGCTCACCTGTGTCGACCATCGGGCGCGGTTTGCCGCCTGGCTTGCGCCGGACCTGTCGTTCTCGATCAATTTTCTGCGCGATGATCAGGAGGTGCTGTCGCGCTACTTCGCGGGCGGCTGGCGCGATCATCCTGCTCCCGAGTATCGCTTCGAGCCCTGGGGGAGTACTCCACGCCTCGTCGGTGCCCTCGCCGCGGTCCGCTGCGACGTCGACAGCCTGTATGACGGCGGCGATCACTGGATTGTCGTCGGCCGTGTCGTCGGGATCAACGAAGGGATTGCGCCGTGGAATCCGCTGCTGTTCTATGCCGGCCGCTACCGGCGTTTGGCCCCGCTCGTGACTCCGACGGCGCCGCCGGAGGAGTGGGGCCCGGACGGCATTTCCGTTTATTACGAACAGTGGGATGCGCCCGGCCGTGTTCCGGGAGCAGAGCCCGCGGAGCCTCTGGGATGAACGCCGGCACAAGCGCCCCCGCAATACTCCGGGCCGGCCATGTAGCCTTCCGTGTGACGGATCTGGAACGCGCGCGTGAGTTCTACGTGGACCTGCTCGGGTTCATCGAAACTGCTGCCGACCGGCAGGCGCTGTACCTGCGCGGACTGGAGGAAACCGAGCACCACAGCTTGGTGCTCCGTCGCGGAACGGCTCCCGGTGTCTCGCACATCGCGTTCAAGGTGGCCTCGCCCGACGACCTCGACCGTCTGCACAGGCTGTGCCGTCAGGCCGAGCTGCCGTCGCGATGGGTCGATGCCGGAGAGGAAACCGGCCAGGGCCGGGCGTTGCGCGTTCAGGATCCAGGTGGTCTCCCCGTGGAGTTCTACGCCGAGATGGACCGCACCGAGCGGCTCCTGCAACGCTTCGATCTCTACCGGGGGCCGCACATCATGCGTCTGGACCACTTCAACTGCCAGGTCCCCGACATCGCGGCGCTGTACGACTGGTACACGAGCACCTGGGGTTTCCGCTGCTCCGAGTACACCGAGACCGATGAGGCCACACCTCGTCTGTGGGCGGCCTGGCTTCATCGCAAATCCAACGTGCACGACATCGCGCTGATGACGGGGATTGGCCCCCGGGTTCACCACGCCGGATTCTGGCTGCCCGAGACGATCAACGTCATCCGGGCGTGCGACATCCTGGCCGGGGCCGGACGCCATGAGGCGATCGAGCGCGGGCCGGGCCGGCACGGGATCTCCAATGCGCTGTTCGTCTACTTGCGGGACCTCGATGGCAATCGAGTCGAGCTGTACACCGGGGACTATCTGACCGCCGACCCCGACCGGCCTCCGCTCCGGTGGAGCATCAACGATCCCCGCCGGCAGACCTTCTGGGGTCACGCGGCCCCCGCGTCATGGTTTGAGGAAGCGTCTTCGGTTGAATCAGTACTTTCCGGAGAGTTCCTCCCGACGCGGCCGCCGATCATGCAGGACCGGCCGGAGTTTGTGACTTGAAAGGCGAAGTACCGCAGTGTTCAAAGTGAGGAGGGATTATTGTCAGAACTGCCCGCCGTAGGATACCGAAGTCTGGAGCGCAGACCCTTCAGGGAGTTGCCCCTGGCACGAGAAGTCTGATTCCTCCATCTCAATCTGTGGCCGACTTCAGCCCGCGGCGCATTGGCCGGCCGAAAGGCGCGCGCTTCATCTGGAACGTACCCGCGCCTCCCACTCCTCTCATCGGTAGGCAGAGAGAGATGGATGCGATTCTTCGGCAACTCCGTCGGACCGAGGTGCGTCTTCTTGCACTCACAGGCGCTCCAGGCGTCGGTAAGACGCGGCTGGCACTGGAAGTGGCCGCTGTTATCAAAGACGAGTTCGAAGATGGCGTCGTGTTTGTTGACCTGACACCGATCGCGGATGCAGACCTCGTAGTCAGCACGATCGCTAAGAACCTTGGGGTGAGCGAAGGTCCAGGACAGCCGTTGGTTGATCAGGTCAAAGACGTCCTGCTGGATAGACACCTGCTGCTTGTACTCGACAATTTCGAACAAGTCATCGCGGCGTCTTCACACCTGGCCAACCTGCTGTCGGCCTGCCCTAGGTTAAAGATCCTGGTCACCAGCCGGCAGGCATTGCATGTTCGTTGGGAGCACGAATTCGAGGTGCCACCGCTAAACGTGCCGGATATTCAGCGCCTGCCGCCCCCGGATGCCCTGGTGGACTATCCGGCGATCGCTTTCTTCCTGGACCGCGCAAGCGCCGTCGCTGCGACGACCCTTGCCAGGTAGGCCCGCCCCTCTGGCGTCTGCTTCAGCATGGACGTGGCCCATTCGACTTGTGCCCGGCAGCGGGCAAGCCAGTCACTGCTGTCCCTGGCCGCCGTGTAACCGACGTTGAGACACCGCCCGTCGCCATTAGATTCCGCGACGCAGTGAGTTCCTGAATCGTGGGGCAGATCGGCTTGCCGGAAGCCAACTGGCGATGCCATTCATCGAGACTGGCTCCCCGAACGTCGTGGTCGCCTTCGCGTGGCGTTTCGCGCTCAACCCCTCCGCCCAGGATTTCCAGTTCCAACTCCCGCTCCCGGTCGCCCGCCTGTGCGACAGCAAAGACACCGGCGAACAGGATGACGCACA
>JBOGSE010000809.1:0-4646 GCA_050694895.1 bacterium
TTGGGGAAACGCTCGGGATCGAGCGGCTGCCGAAGGACTTCGGTGGGCTCTTCACGGCTTCCGCTGATCTCTTCGAGCTTCTGCGCCGCCAGGCTACCTGCGAGGCTGAACTCCGACGACATCTGCGCGGCCAGCGCCCCGGCGGTCAACAGGCTGAAGAGGCCCACGAGCATGAGGCTCATGAGCGACAAAGCCACGAGTTGCTCGATGAGAATGCTGCCGCGTTCCGGCGTGTCCATGCAGTCGGCTCGGGACGAGCTACTACCTTGAGCTAAGGTGGAGTTCGTCAGATCCCGATGTCAATCCCCCCCTCGTCGTCGGCGGTCGATCTGTCCCCGTATCTCGCCTCCGGGGAATTGCGTCGTGTGCACGTTGGCGTACGTGGCGCCCGCGCGGATCGCCGTTACGAGCTCGCCGAATTCCCCGGAGGCGATCCCCTGTGCCGCGGGCCCGATGACGTCACTGGGGACGATCGTCCCCGTCACCGTCCCTCCCCCTTGTGGGCACGGCGGTTTCCCACCTCCTCCGCAGAAGAAGGCGCTCACGCCGCCCGTGGTCGCCCGCGCGCCAAGATGAATATGGGCTGCCGTCACCGTCGTTGGCAATCCGGCATAACTCAGTTCGAACTCGATCACGCCCGCTGCCTCGTGGATCCTCGCTCGGAAGTGCCCGCTCGCTGGCGAGGAGAGCGTCACAGGTGTCTCCTCAAACCCCGACAACCTGGCCCGGAAGGTCGGATCCGGCGCCGCCGGCACGGTAGCGACAGGCATCGCCAGCAGGGCGACGACCGCAATGAGTAGAGCCACCTTCAACCGCCTCATCTTTACTCCCCCCCTCGGTTACTTCGATTCACTGCATCAGACTCAGGAACCAGTTTCAGATGCCTCACGGCAGGAGTCCGGGCCGCAGCACCCGCCCCTGCGAGTGCGCCGGCGTCGGGATTCCCAGAACCACCGCGAGCGTGGGCGCGATGTCGGCCATGGCGACCCGGCGGAGCACCACCCCCGACCTGATGCCCGGCCCGGCCATGATGAAGGTGATATGCAGGTTGACGTTGCGCCGCAAGTCGACCGCGTCGGGCCAGTGCCCGTGCTGTCCGAAGACCTGGTTGTCGGCGATCGTGACGCCGCGGCGGGACGCGGTGAACTGGTATCCCGGTGCCTTCAGGACCACTACAACGTCGCCGGTGCGGGTCGGATGCGTGACGTTCTGGATCCGGCCGCCGATCCTGATCCGCTCCAGGTCCTCTTTCAGGAAGATACGGTCGACCACCGGCACGCCGCCGTCGCGCAGGCCGGCGAAGGCGTGGACGATCTGCCGGCGCACGTTCTCGTAATCGGCGTGGTCGACGACACCAGGATTGTCCCGTCCCTTGAGGTTGATGTAGATCTGCGCCGTGGCACCGGAGGTGCAGGCCTTCGCCACGTCCGTCGCCCGCCCCGGCCGGCAGTTGCTCGTCGTCGGCGCGACGTCGGGGTCGGGCGTGAGGCCGGCCTGGAAGAGCACGCGGTCTGCGTTCACCGTCCGCCAGGTCGGGGCAAACCCGTGATCTGAGGAGATGAAGACCGCGGTCTTGTGTGGTGGCATGAGGTCCATCGCAAGTCTCAGCGTCATGTCGGCGCTTTCATACGCCCGGCGGATGAACGCCTCCCGTTCGTGCACGCGCCCATCGGGAACGCCGTTGCGATCGGCGTCGTCGAAGACCGGCGCGGTGCGCGTCACCAGGGCCAGAAACTGATGCTGGAACTCGTCGGTGAGCGGGGTGCCGAGTATCAGCAGGTCGGGATTGAGGGTCGCGACCAGGTGCCTGAGGATCGGCCAGTGGCTGTGCTCCCAGAGCAGGCCTCCCTCGACGTAGACCTCCTCGGGGATGAGCCCGCTTTCCAGCGGTGCGAAGTCGGCGGCCTGCGTCGTCGGGAATCTGGCGGCCAGATCCTCCTCGACGGCCGGCTGGTTGGCATTGACGCGCGCGATCGAGGTGAAGTGCACGCGGAACGCCGACAGGTTCGGGGTCATGTCGATGAGCTTGAGGTAGAGTCCCGCGGCCTGCCGCGGGTCGGTCATCGTGACGATGAGCTCGACCTTGATCTCAACAAACCCCTGTCCCGGGTGCAGCTGGGCCACCGCGGTGTTCCCATTCTTTGCTGTGGCGACGATCACCCGATCGAAGTTCTCCACGCCATCCGTCGTGCTGTCGTAGATGTAGAGGTTATAGGTCCGCGTGGGGTTCTTGGCCGCGAAAGTGGTGACGACGACCAGGGTGGTCTCACGCGCCGGGCGCTCCGACGCCGGCACATTCACCCATCCGGTCGCGGGGGCGAGCGTGACCAGCGCGCAAGAGGGGTTGCTGTTCGCGAGCGCGTTGCAGTTCACGCCCGGAGGATTGAAGTTGGTGATGATACCGCGGCGGGAGAAGAAGGACCGGAAGTCGACCGCCACACCTTTGAAGTTCCGCGGCGGGCTGGAGAAGAATCTCGAGGCCGGCCACTCCATGAATAGCGCCGTCTTTCCCGCGCGCTCAGCCGCCTCGCCGAGCGTCTCCGCCTGGACAATGCCGGTGGCGAACGCCGACCTGTCGCTAGTAAAGAGTGTCCCGGTCTCGTGGAAGGTGTTGTTCGTCGACCCATGGACGCCTGGCCAGGCCCCGGTGGCCAGGGTCGTCCACCCGGTGCCGGTGTTGGGCGGGAGGGCCGGAACCGCGCCGTTATGGCCCCGCACGCCGTTGCGGATCAGGTGTCTCATTGTCGGCAGGAACCCGCCTCGCGCGTAGCGCTCGACCAGGTCCGGTCGCATCCCATCAGAGGCGAAGAGGATCGCCGCCTGTGCGCGAGGACCATCTGCGCCAACACTCCCCGGCAAGACTGCTGACACCAGCATGATGCACACGATAGCCGCGAGCCGACGCATCTATGCGCCCCCTTGTGTGGAAGTCATTTCATGTGGAGGAGCAACAGGGTGATGAAGGAGGGACGATAGCGCGCAATGTTTCGCCCCGGTCCAAAGAGTTTCCTCCGGGCACAATCTTCCATCAATCCTAACGCGATTCTCCGCTTGGTGCCCGCTCGGTCACGACGATCTCGTGCGTCATCGCGGCCGTACGAGACAGCATGGCGGACACCGAGCAGTACTTCTCTTTCGAAAGCGTCACCGCCCGTTCCACCTGATCGCGCGCCAGGCCCTTGCCCCAGGCAGTGTACCGCAGATGGATCTTCGTGAACACGCGTGGATGCTCTGTCGCGCGCTCGGCCGACACGCTGATCACCAGACCCTCGAGTCCGGCGCGCATCTTCTCGAGGATGCCGACCACGTCGATCCCCGTGCACCCGGCCAAAGCGGCCAGCACGGCTTCCATCGGCGATGGACCGGCGCCGCCTCCACCGGCATCGACACGGGCATCCATCACGAATCGGGCGCCGCTCTCCGTCGCGCCCTCGAACCGTTTGGGCGGCCGCCATTCAACCGTGATCGTCACGGCATCTCCTCCGGGAGTGACGTCGCGCGCACAACGCGGCCAGCGCGCGTGCCGCGGTCTTGCCTCAAGGAACGCGCGCCCTGGATCGCGTATTCGCCCTCATGCGGTATGACGTAAACGTCGCCGGCGCGGGCCCCGCCGGGAGCACGGCCGCGCGCGGGTGCGCGGCCCGAGGCCTGCGGGTGTTGCTGCTCGATCGCGCGGCCTTTCCACGGGACAAACCGTGTGGGGGCGGTGTCAACGTCCGCGCGGCACGCCTGCTCCCGTTCGACCTCCGACCAGTCGTCGAGCGCGTCGCCTTCGGCGTGCGATTCAGTCTGCGGGGGACCGGTCCCTTCACCCGCTACTCTTCCGAACCGCTCGTCTACATGACGCAGCGCAGCCGGCTCGATGAGTTTCTGGTAGAGAAGGCCGCGGCGGCCGGGGCCGAGGTTCGGCAGCGAACGCCCGTGCACTCGGTCGCCCGCCGGGCGACGCGTGTCGTGGTGCGGGCCGGGACCGACAGGGTTGAAGCGTATGCCCTGGTCGTGGCCGATGGCGTGTGGGGACCCACCGCGCGCCTTGCTGGTCTGGCTGTGCCGCGGCAGATGGGGCTCGCACTCGAGGCAACCATTGCCGCGCCCGGCCGGTTTTACCGGCACTGGGACGACGTCGTCGGGCTCGACATCGGAAGCCCGCCCGGCGGCTATGGCTGGATCTTCCCGCGCGGGGATCACCTGAATATCGGTGTGGGTGGGTGGCTCGAGGATGCGCCCAATCTTCGCGCGAGGCTGGCGCGGCTCGCGCGCGTCTACGGCTTCGATCCCTCGGCCCTGCGCGGGATGCGGGGATATCATCTGCCGGTGCGTCGTCCCGGCGCACCCCTGGTCGCAGACACGATTCTTCTTACCGGAGATGCCGCGGGACTGCTCGATCCTCTCACAGGTGAAGGAATCTACGGCGCGATCTGGAGCGGCGGCGCCGCGGCGCGTCACCTGGCGGCATACTTTGCAGCGTCGAGGGCCGACCTGCAGGGATATGCTCAAGAAGTGGAGGGCGCGTTCGCCCATGACCTGCGCGTGGCCCGTCGCCTGCACGATCTCGTCCACTGTGCGCCGGGACTCTTCGTGCGAAGCGTCCGCCATGTCCCCGCCGCCTGGCGGTTGATCTGCCGCGTGCTGCGGGGCGATCAGTC
>JBOGSE010000810.1:0-1896 GCA_050694895.1 bacterium
TCATTGAACGGCAGTCGCTCACGGTTGCGGTAGATGTCGGTGTCAAACTTGCCGTCGTCGCCGTAACGATTGGAGTGATAGTAGATGTCACCGTTGGAGGCGATCATGACCCCTCCCTCGGAATAGACATCCTCTGACAGATAGTGCATCGTGAACTTTCGCCTCGTGGCAAACGGCCGGTCGCTCACGTAGACATCCAGATCGTCAACGAACTTTCCCCTGGCAAAGTCGCCAAGAAGATCCTCTGCAGGGTAGTAAGCGAAGTAGAGGCTCTTCCCGTCCGAAGAGATGTACGCACCATCCTCCCACCCGCCGTCGCTCACGCTTGCGCGCACCGGCATACGCCACTCCGGGGACACTCGGGCCACATCGTTCGCCCGTATCTCGGCCCACGAATCTCTTGCGCCTGGGCCTTTTGGCAGCGGAGGCGGCGAGGAAAACGCTGCACGGCCCTCTATGCCCGCATGGACCACGAGTAAGGAAAAACACAAAATCACAATCCCACCGATGACAGTTCTCTTCATGGTCCTAAGAAGTCTACGATGATGATGACGATGGGTTTCAGGCTGTCGGAGGCGCCAATTCGGGGGAATCTCAACTGGCGGAGAGGGTGGGATTCGAACCCACGAGGGCTTGCACCCTAACGGATTTCAAGTCCGCCGCCTTCATCCGCTCAGCCACCTCTCCAACACGCAATTATAGCAGCGCGGTTGCCGACGAAGGTCTGCCAGCGTCCTGGTACGCTGCGGAGTAAATCGTTTCGCCGGTGGCTAGTGTCGCAGTTTATGATTGGAAACAAAATAGTTTTCTATTGAAAACACACCCACAATCCCGCATACTGATCCCGACGTGGCCGATGTAGGGGATGGGGTCGCATCCCATTGCATCGGGTCATCTACACAACTCACGCACGCAAGCGGATGAAACAACGCCTGGTGACGCGCCGTATGGTCCAATTGACGCTGGCGGCTCCCGATCGCCCTTACTCTCGAGGCAGCCTCGATGATGAAGAGATTGCGGAGCGACGCTTCGGCCGGAGAACAATCCAGGTGGTCTTCGAAGAACATAAGACCGGGGAAGTCATCATCATCACAGTGAAGGCTCGGCGCGGATATTGAGGAGGTCGAGGCATGAAGATTGAATACGATGCGGCGGCGGACGCTCTGTACATGACACTCAAGCCCGGCGCGAAGGTCTCAGACACGCTGGAGTCCGGGCCCGGCGTCAATGTCGATGTGGATGCCAAGGGCAATCCCGTGGGGATCGAAGTCCTCTACGCCATCCGCCGGCTGGGTCGCGGCGCACTCACGACGCTTGGGGTCGATTTCTCAGGGCTGGAGTGGTCCCCGATCCAGGATACGCTCCTCTCTACAGAAGAAGCCGCGAAGATGCTCGGGGTCTCCAGGCAGTACGTGGCGCGGCTTGCACGAACGCGAAAGATCGCTGCGGCGCGGGCCGGGCGCACCTGGCTGATCCATCGGAGCGGGCTGGCGCGCCGCAATCGCGAAGGTGGCAAAATTCCCAAGGCCAGACCTCGATAGTGCGCCCACTCCCCCCGGCCCTTGTCCCGCCGTCCGATAGGCAGGTCGCCGGCCCTGGAGGTATGCTGTGGGTACGCCCGAAGGGAGAACCAGTCGCGCAATCTAAGCATTGTCCATGAGGTGACCTACAGGGAGGGGTAGAGATGAGATCCTGGCGTGGAACCGCCGCCGTCGTTGCGGCCGCCGTGCTCGCGCTGATCGCGGGGATGGCGCCGCCCAACTACGCACAGGGCCGGCCGGTCGTGATCGCCTCATCGGGCGATGCCGAGACGATGGACCCGGTCCTGACCGCGATCAGCACGACCGGCAGCATCCAGAGTCACATGCTGGAGCCGTTGGTGGATTACGACCCAGA
>JBOGSE010000811.1:0-4145 GCA_050694895.1 bacterium
GAGTGACACGGTTCCAAACCTCCCCACCACCCGGGGAGCGACCACCGTTGCGCCGGCGGAGCCGGCGCTCGAACAGGATGGAATAGGGGCCACTCAGTGCCACCGCTGCTGCGTGTCAGGGACCTCAAGGCGTACTACTTTGGCTTCGGCGGCTCCCGCGTCGTGAAGGCTGTCGATGGGGTCAGCTTCAGTGTGGAAGCTGGGGAGACGTTCGGCCTCGTCGGCGAGTCGGGATGTGGAAAGACCACCACCTGTCACGCCCTCGTGCGCTTGCTGCCTCCGAGCGCTCGCGTGTTGAGCGGCAGCATCGAGCTGGAGGGTGAGGATCTGCTGGCGAAGAGCGCGTCGGAGATGCGAGGGATCCGCGGGCGGCGGATCGCCACCATCCTTCAAGATCCCATGGCCTCGCTGGATCCTCTCTTCTCCATCTACGATCAGGTGGCCGAGCCCGCGTACTACCATCAGTCCCTCCGAGGCGGGAAACTGCGCGAGCGGGTGAGGGAGCTGCTGGCCGCCGTCCGCATTCCCTCGCCGGAGCGGCGGATGAAGGAGTTTCCCCATCAGATGAGCGGCGGCATGCGCCAGCGCATCGTCGGGGCCATCGCTCAGGCGGGAGGCCCTCGGCTCATCATTGCCGATGAGCCCACCACCAATCTGGACGTGACGATCCAGCTCCAGTATCTGAATCTGCTGAAGGAGCTTCAGCGCGCGAGCGGCGTGGCCCTCATCTTCGTCACCCACAACCTGGGCATCGTGGCCAAGATGTGCGACCGGGTAGCGGTGATGTACGCGGGCAAGATCGTGGAGATGCAGTCGGTGCGGGGCCTCTTCTACAAGCCCCGGCACCCCTATACCCGGGCGTTGCTGGACTCCATCCCGAAGCTGGGGACCAAGGAGCCGCTCTACGTCATCCCGGGCCAACCGCCCGACCTTTCGGGCCTGCCCGCCGGCTGTAGCTTCCAACCCCGCTGCCCGAGCGCGATGGAACGCTGTCGAGCCGAGGAACCGTGGGATCACCAGTTGGGCGACGGGGCGACCGCGCGGTGCTGGCTGCCCATCGAAGAGGCCGCGCGTGGGTGAGCCGCTGCTCGAAGTCCGAGACCTCAAGAAGCACTTCCCGGTCGGCAGCTCTCTGGTCGGCGGTGTGCGCGGCTGGGTCCGGGCGGTGGACGGCATCAGCTTCACCATCAACAGCGGTGAGACGCTGGGGCTGGTGGGGGAGTCTGGCTGCGGCAAGACGACCACCGCGAAGCTGGTCCTGGCCGCCGAGGAGGCCACCGCCGGCGCCATCGAGTTCGAGGGGCGGAACATCGCGGCCCTGCGCGGCCGCGAGCTGATGAACTACCGGCGCAACGTGCAGGTCGTCTTCCAGGACCCGTACAGCTCGCTCAGCCCCCGGATGCGGGTGGGTGACATCATCGCGGAGCCCATCGAGACCCACGAACGGATCTCTCGGCGCGAGGTGCAGTCGCGAGTTCAGGAGCTGCTGGAGCTGGTCGGCCTCCGGCCCGACGTGGCCCGGCTCTTCCCCCACGAGTTCAGCGGGGGACAGCGGCAGCGGGTGGCCATCGCCCGGGCCCTCTCCACCAACGCGCGGCTCGTCGTGCTCGACGAGGCGGTCTCCGCGCTGGATGTCTCCATCCGGGCGCACATCATCAGCCTGCTGGAAGAGATCCAGGCGCGGCTCGCCGTGAGCTATTTGTTCATCGCGCACGATCTGGCCGCGGTCTCGCACCTGAGCCAGCAGACCGCCGTGATGTACCTGGGGAAGCTCGTCGAGGTGGCCGACAGCCTGGAGCTGTGCGCCACCCCGCTCCACCCGTACACCAAGGCCCTGTTCGCGGCGTCGCTGCCCTCGCACCCGGACGAGCCGAGGGAGGAGATCGTCCTCAGCGGTGAAGTCCCCAGCGCCCTCAACCCGCCGCCCGGGTGCCACTTCCACCCTCGCTGCCCCTTCGTCATGCCGCGCTGCTCGGAGCAAGAGCCTGCGCTGCGCGAGCTGTCGCCCGGGCACCACGTCGCCTGCCACCTGTACTAGCCCATGTTTCCCTCTTTCGGCCATAAGTCATTGATTTTCTGAAGGGGCGGGAGGGCGATTGTCACTACATGGTGCGGACCGCGTCGCCGGGGGGTGGGACCGGCGGGTTCAGGTCGGTGATCCCCAGGGCCGCGAGGATGCGTGCCACGCGCGCCGTGCCGCGGGTGACGGAGCGCTTGGTGTGGCCCTCACCGAGCGCGATGTCCACGACGCGCACCGCGCGCAGCGCCTGGAGCGCCTCTGTCGCTGACAGATCGAGCCCGGCCGCTTTCAGTTTCTTCTCTAGGCTGCGGTGCAGCAGGAAGGCTAGCGCGGCGACGAAGATGTGAGCCTCCACGCGCTTGTCCGTGCGGTGGTAAATCGGCCGCATCTCGATCACGTCCTTGAGCTTGGCGAAGGCGCGCTCGATCTCACTCAGCCCTTTGTAGATGGTCACCGCCTCGACGGGCGTGAGGTGGGGTTCTTCCGTCTGGATGAGGTACTTGCCCTCGCACGCTTGCTCGCGGGCAAGATTGGTCGGGTGCTCGAAGAAGCGGAAGCGCCCCTCGTGGTACGCCCAGTCGTAATAGCGCGCGCCGTGGGAGCGCAGGAGAATGCGCGTGGCCGCGGCCCCGACCTTCGCCGCGTCCTTCAGCTTGCCGGCCGCAATGCGCCGCGCGAGGGCCTCCAGCTGCTGGCGCACGCGGTCCATCGCTTTCCGGCGCTGGGCCTGTTCGTAGGCCAAGCGCTCGTCGCTGTGCACGACGAAGACGCGGCGCCCCGGCTCCTCCGTGGGCACCTCCTGCACGCGCGTCGCCGGCGGTGGGGTTTTCTCCCCGGCCGTGCGCCCCACCGGACACGGCGTCCACGGGCCCGTGGCCCGCTCCAGATAGCGCGCGACGTCGGCGCGCCGCCGGCGCACCAGGCCGACCAGATAGCCCTGCCCGCGGGTCCGGAGCTCCGTCAGATTGGCGGCGGTCACCATGCCGCGATCGCCCACGAAGACCACCCGCCGGAGCCCAAAGCGCTGGTCCAAATCCTCCAGCACCTCCTTGACGGTCGCGCTATCCCGCCGGTTCCCCCGAAACACGTGATGGGCGATCGGCCACTGATCGACCATCACCACCCCGACGAGGACTTGCCGATTGCGGGGCTTGCCGTCCCGACTATGGCCATGGGCACTGAGCGGCGGGCCCTGGCCCTCGAAGTACGTCGAGGTCAGGTCGTACAACACCAGATCCACCTGGAGGGAGAACAGATCGCGCAAGCGCACATACAAGGCGTGCTCGATGGCGCGCTTGTGCGCCTGCAGCTGATCCAGCGTGCGGTACCACTGTTTGAGCTGCCGAAACGCCACCCGCACGCGCGGCCGGCGACTCGCCTGCCGGGCCGCCTCCTCGCGCCACACCGGCTGCCAGCGGCGCCCCCGCTGATCACAGACGAAATCCGTCTCCAACCAGCGCGCGAGCCCGTGCTCGCTGGTCGGCGCGCAGAGCCGGTTGGTCACCAACACAAGAGCGCGCTCCGCCAACCGCACCCCGTCCGGCCGACTGCGGCCATGCGCGCTGAGGATCGCGTCGAGGTCCAATTCGCGCCACAGCGTGCGGGCGACGAGGCCCGGACCCCAGTCCCAGGCGCCGAGCGCGTGGACGGCGCCGCCGCGGGTGGCACTGGGCGACGCCGGCTCGCCGCGCAGCAGGCGGATCAACGCGTCGAGGTGCGCGGCGAGCAGGTCCTTGCGGCCGAGATGGCAGACGACGCGCTGTTTATTCTTGCCGTCTTCGCGATAGGCTTCGACGAGGCGCACGTATTCGTGCTGGACGCCGACGCCCCCGGCCGCCCTGACGATGCGGAGGAACATAGTCACCTCCTGTCACGGCCAGGATGGTAGCACCGTATATCGTCAGATCAGCTATTTTTCAGACTATCCCTGTCACTACGCTCCGCCCGGCACGCAGGGGGGCGCGTCCATAGAATTACCTACTTACCCGACGCGGGTCCCCAGAGCAGGGGAAACATGGGCTAGGCGGCGGGGCTCGCGGGCGGCGGGGCGCGGCCGGCGTCAGGCCGGAAGGGATGGCTCGACAGCGCCGAGCACTCGGACACGAGGAGACGCTCCGCGCTGGGA
>JBOGSE010000812.1:0-2751 GCA_050694895.1 bacterium
CCAGGCTGAGCCGCTCGTAGCGCAGGTGCATGAAGTAGCCCATGATGAGGGCCGCCTTCATCAACGCCAGGGTCGTCAGCGAGATCGCCAGCAGCACCTTGGGGACACGGACCAGCACGATGGCGACTTCCAGGACCGTGATCACCAGCAGCCAGAACCAGGTGACCAGGTAACTGCGGTACCCGCCCTCGTGCTTCTCGTCCGACACGTCGGCCCTCCCGGGTCGATGGCTCACAGCAGATACAGCAACGTAAAGATGAAGACCCAGACCAGGTCGACGAAGTGCCAGTACAGGCCGGCGATCTCCACGCTTTCGGGCTTGATGCTGCCCCGCGCCCAGCGCACGTATGTGGCGAGGAGGTAGATCACGCCGCCGGTCACGTGCCCGCCGTGGAAGCCCGTGATGATGAAGAACGTCGCGGAGAACTGCGGCATGCCCCAGGGGTTGCCGAACAGGCGCGCGCCCTCGTGAATGAAGTTCGTCCACTCGTAGGCCTGGGCGCCCAGGAAGAACAGGCCGCCCAGCACGGTGAGCAGCAAGAAGCGCATGACCCGTGCGTGATCCGCACGCCGCGCCGCGCCGACGGCGACCGCCATCGTGGCACTGCTGCAGATCAGGATGAACGTCATCGTGCTGACCAGCGCGATGTTGAAGATGTTGAACTGCACCGGCCAGCGGCCCAGCGACAGGCGCATGACTCCGTATCCGGTCAGCAGCCCCGCGAACGTCAGGGTGTCGGAGACCAGGAACAGCCACATCATGAGCTTGGGCCAGCCCACCGCAAAGGGCGACTGCCCGCCGCTCCACTCCGAGGCCAGCGTCTGTTGCTCCGCCACCTGCGCCGTCATGTGCGCTGTGCCCTCACAGCCAAAAGAGGATCACGAAGAGATAGAGCCACAGGCCATCCACAAAGTGCCAGTAGGTCGCCACCGGGCCCACCACCGCCGCTGCGTCCCCGGCGTCGGCGCTCTGGCGCACCTTCCACAGCGCGTAGATCAATCCCCCGACGCCACCGACGAGGTGCACGGCGTGCGTCCCCGTGAACAGGTAGAAGAACGCGCTGTGTGGATTCGTGGTCATGTAGATGCCCGCGGAGACGAGCTGCCGCCAGGCGATCACCTGACCGACGAGGAACGCGATCCCGAGCGCCGTCGTGGCGCCGAGCGCGGTCCGCACCTCATCGACCGAATCCCACCGGGCGCTGGCCTTCGTCCACTCCATTGCCGCGCTGCTCATCAGGAGCACCGCGGTGTTGATCCACAGCATCAGGGGGATCGGGCCGACGCTCCAGTCCGCAGCGTGCCGGCGCGACAGGTACGCGACCGAGAACGCCCCGAACAGGATCGCCACCGCGCCGACCAGCAGCCAGATGCCGATCCGCGCGGGGTGTTCCGCCGGCGGCTGCGCGCCCTCGCCGTTCTTTCCGGGCTCGTCCGAGAAGCCGTCCCGGGGTGGAGCAGGGCCGCGCATCCGCGGCCGTTCCAGCGTCTTTGGACCGTCCATCTAGCCGTCGCCTCCGTGGCCGGACCCGCGAGCGGGTGCCCCGCCGCCGTCGCGACGGTGCCCGTCGCCACCCGGGGGCTGGCCTCCATCACCCGCGCGCGCTGGAACCGGCTCCAGCGGGACCGTCTGGGGGATGTAATCCTCTTTGGCTCCGGGGACGCTGTAGTCGTAGGGCCAGCGGTGTACCTCCGGCAGCGCGAGCCCCCAGTTGCCGTGCGGAGGCGGCGAGTCCGCCTGCCACTCCAGCGTCGTGGCCTGCCACGGATTGCGCTCGGCCTTGGGACCGCGGAACAAACTGTGGAGGAAGTTGTAGGCGAAGAGCAGCTGCGCGATCCCCAACCCGAAGGCGGCGACCGAGATGAAGGCGTTCAGCGGGCCCAGGTCCTTCAGGTGCGCGTAGATCGCCGGCGAGTAGATGCGCCGCATCATCCCGGCGATGCCCGCGAAGTGCATGGGGAAGAATGTGGCGTAGATGCCCACGAACGTCAGCCAGAAGTGGATCCTGCCCAGTCGCTCATTCATCATCCGCCCGAACATCTTGGGGAACCAGTGGTACGTGCCGGCGAAGACCCCGAACAGCGCCGCACTGGCCATGACGAAGTGGAAGTGGGCCACCACGAAGAACGTGTCCTGCAGGTAGATGTCCTGCGCCGGCGAGCCCAGGAAGATGCCGGTCAGCCCGCCTGTGACGAAGAGCGAGACGAAGCCGATCGCGAACAGCATCGCCGAGGTGAAGCGGATGCGCGCCCGCCACAGGGTCGCCAGCCAGTTGAAGACCTTCACCGCCGAGGGCACGGCGATGACCAGGGTCGTGACCATGAATGCCATGCCGACCAGCGGGTGCATCCCGCTCGTGTACATGTGGTGTCCCCAGACGAGGAAACTCAGGATAGCGATGGCGCAGATCGAGCCCACCATGAACGGGTAGCCGAAGATCGGCTTGCGCCCGTGGGCGACCAGGACCTCCGAGACGATCCCCATCGGTGGCAGGATCAGCACGTAGACCTCGGGGTGGCCCAGGAACCAGAACAGGTGCTGCCACAGCAGCGGGTTGCCGCCGGTGTGCGTGAGCAATTGTCCGCCCACGACCAGCCCCGAAGGGATGTAGAAGCTCGTGCCCGCCAGGCGGTCGAACAGGAGCAGGATCACCGCCGCAAACAGGACCGGGAACGAGAGCAGCATCAGGATCGCCGTGACGAACAGCCCCCAGATCGTCAACGGCATGCGCATCATCGTCATGCCGCGGG
>JBOGSE010000813.1:0-1599 GCA_050694895.1 bacterium
GATGTAGCGGAAGCCCATCCCTTCCTCGCCGACCAGGTTCTCGGCCGGAACCTCGAGATTGGTAAGGAAGAGCTCGGTGGTGTGGTGGTTGAGCATCGTGCGGATGGGACGAATCTGGATCGAGCCACCGGTGACCGCCGCGCGGAGATCGACGAGAAATACGGAGAGCCCGTGGGTCTTGTCGGCGAGTTGTTCGTACGGCGTGGTGCGCGCCAGCAGCAGCATCAGGTCCGAGTGCTCGGCCCGCGAGGTAAAGATCTTCTGGCCGTTGATGACATAGCGGTTGCCCTGGCGGACGGCGGTCGTCTGAATGCGCGTGGTCTCGGAGCCGGCCGTCGGCTCGGTCACACCGAAGGCCTGCAGGCGCAGTTCACCTGACGCCAGCCTTGGAAGGTACGCTCGCTTCTGGGCCTCGCTGCCGTGCCGCAGGAGCGTCCCCATAATGTACATCTGCGCATGACAGGCCGCGGCGTTGCCGCCTGACCGGTTGATCTCTTCGAGAACCAGCGACGCCTCTGCGACCCCGAGACCCGATCCGCCGTATTCCTGGGGAATCAGAATCGCCAGCCACCCGGCGCGTGTCAGCGCCGCGACGAATTCCTCCGGATAGCTTTGCGTCCGATCGAGCTCTCGCCAGTACGCATCGGGGAACTGCTCGCAGAGCCTGCGCACGGCGTCTCGGATGAGGACCTGCTCGTCGGTAAGGCGAATCACCATCACGGTAGCCCTTCCTGGCACCAGATCCACCTCGGGCGCGTGCACGCTTGCCCGGGATGGGAGAACTCACGACACGCAAAACACTGCATGGCGTGCGGAGTTTCTAGTGGGGACTCCAATCCCCCTCCCGCGAAGAGTACGGTCGAAGGTCGTGTTGAGAGGAGTGTGCGGCGGCAATGTTTGAACGGTTTACACACCGTGCCCGCAGAGTGATTATCCTCGCCCAGGAAGAAGCCAAGCGCCTCTCCCACAGCGCTGTGGGACCCGAGCAGATTCTGCTGGGGATCATCAGGGAGGGCGAGGGCGTCGCCAGCAAAGCTTTGGCAAGTCTGAGCATAGATTCCCACCAGTTGCGCAATCAGATTGAAGACGCCATCGGGCGTGGCACGCGGGCGCCTCATGAGGAGATCACCTTCACTCCCCAAGCTAAAAGGGTACTCGAGCTCGCCCTCCAAGAGGCCAGGAAGATGCACCACAATTACATCGGGACCGAGCATTTGCTGCTCGGGCTGCTCCGGGAAGGCGACGGGGTCGCCGCCCGTCTGCTCGAGGCGATGGGCGCCGACGTGGGCGCCGTACGCGCGCAGGTCCTCTTTCTGCTCGGGGAGACGCGTGCGACCGCGGATGATCCGAGACTTGCCGCGCATTTGGGGCTTGCGACGAAAGTCGCCGATGCGACCGACTTGTCTCCCGAGCTCAAGCAGGCCATCCTCGAACACCTGTCGTGCCTGGGCGAGGAGGCCGAACTTCCAAACGCGAACCGCAGGACATCGGTCATCAGAACGGTCATCAAGGCTCTAGACCAACTGCTGGCAAACACGACCGGGCTGGATACGCAGTGGCAGGCCCTCAAGTCCGCACTCGAAGATACCGCTCCCCCGG
>JBOGSE010000814.1:0-5187 GCA_050694895.1 bacterium
GTCCAATACTCGAAGAAGTGCAACCCCGCATACGTCAAAGCTCCGTAGACGATCGCTGAGGCCGCGGAATCAGTCACTTTCACGTATCGGGGAAAGAGAAGCGAATACAGGAACACCATGACTGGGAAGCCCGTCCCAAGAAGATGCACAATAAATGTCAAAGGGGCACCAACGAGGAGCTGGTGCGGGGTGAGAGAGAAAACGCCTGGGAATGTGAAGATCTCTCCCGCCGACTCTAGGATCAGCACGACAAAGATGAGGATCGTGTCGTTCCTCGCGTCCTCCGACCTAAGGAACATCGCGCGATGGTCATATCCTCGGCTTTGGAAAACAAAGTATGGGATAGCCGCGAAGAAGATGAAGTTGTACAAAGCCCACATGTAGACGTCTGTCGGTGCGATCCCTCGAACGGGTCCGAAGATTGCTCCGTGCAGATGCATCCCAATGCCATTCAGACCGCCGGCGAACAGAACCACGACCCCGTAGACCAGCAGCCAGATCATCTCTCTCTTCGCGACTCGTTTCTCGGGTGTCCGTCCCCCAAAATCAACTGGGCTTCGCTTGCGCGTGATTCGGGACGCAACGAAAATGACGAGCAGAGCGAAAGCGAGTTGCATGAGTTGGCTGATGATGTTCGGAGCTAGCGCTGTCGTGCCCACGGCCGGACGATCAAATGGCAGTCCGCCACGTCCGAGCAACACTGATAAGACGACCGCGACGATAATGGCGACCGCCAACCCTTGCACTGCTCGCGCTCGATGAAAAGCCACAGTATTCATCTGGCACCCTTCTTTCAGGCACGACGTTGCTTCGCGGCAAGCCGGTCTGCCAGGCGCGCGTGGCGTGTGAAGATCCCGGCGTCTACATCGCGGTCCATTCGCCGCAACGTTATGAGCGCCCTGGCCAGGGTCCTGTGCGCTCGTGGTCGCGGGAGATCGGCGAGGTCAAGGCGTTGGTCGGACCCTCGTCGAAGAAGCGTTCATCGATCTGGTGGCAACGCGTGATTACACCGTAGGAGACCTCGCGTGCAGATCAAGGACCTTTATGCGATTGTTGTCACCGAGAAGCACGTCGAATGCAGAGACTTCTATGTTCACTGGTTCGGATTCCAAGTGGTGTTCGAAGCATCCTGGTTTGTCTACCTGGCGGCGGCCGGGGAGCATCCGTTTGGGATTGCGTTCATGGCTCCAGACCATCCCTCGCGGCCACCCGGTCCCGAAGTCTTCAGTGGTAGAGGGATGTTCCTCACGTTCCAGGTTGCGGATGCGGCCGCGGAGTTCGAGCGTCTTCACCGCGCCGGTCTCACGATCGCGTACTCGCTGCATGACGAGCCTTGGGGTCAGCGGCGTTTCGCGGTGTACGACCCCTCCGGGATGTGGGTTGATGTCGTTCAGCAAATCGACTCTGCACCTGGATTCTGGGACCGGTACGTGAGCCATGGGAGGGCGAGCGTGCAAGGTTGAGTCCTCCAATGATGGTAGTCTAGAGCGGAAGTGAGCCAACTATGCGATGGGTTGCAATCTTCGAAGACAACGAAGGCCTTGACTCGATCCGGAAGGCCCACGCCTCAGCGCACTTTGAGTACTTGTCCGCCAACCGCGACAAAATCGTGATCGCGGGCGGTCTGCGCCCCGCGCCCGGCGAATGGTATTCCGGTGGGCTCTGGGTGCTGGAGGTCGACTCGAAGAACGAGGCGGTCAGATTGGTCGAGGGCGATCCCTACTTCCTCTTGGGGCTTCGCAAGAGCTATCGCTTACTCGTGTGGGGCAAGGCTCCCTGCTATGAGACGGTGAGCTTGTAGGATGTCGCGGGCGCCGACGACGGAATCACGCCCCATCACGGGATTCTCATGTATGCGGTTCGCGCCGAAAGGAATGGCCGGCGTCACCCCAGCCATGAAATCCTCGTGGCCGGCTACGGCTCGAAAGGGATCGAAGTCCACAAGTTCGATGAATTCTGGTTGGGACCATTGCTGACTAAAGGCAAAGCCTGATGCGTTGGAGGTTCGAACCGGGACATACCGCCGCTGAGTTCTGCGTGAGGCACATGATGGTCACCTATGTCCGGGGGCATTTCAAGAATGTCCACGGCACGTTGGAGTTCGACCCGGCGCACTCCACGCTCTCGCGTGTCGAGGCCGTCATCGATGCTCGCGGGCTTTGGACCGGCGAGCCTACCCGTGATGCCCAACTGAAGAGCCCTGACTTCCTCGATGTCGAGCACTTTCCCGAGATCACCTTCGTCGGAACGCAGGTCCGTCTCCGAGGACCTAATGAGGGCGTCGTCCTGGGCGACCTCACGATTCGAGGAGTGACACGGCCGGTGGAGATGGAGGTCCACTATCTCGGGCAATGGCAGACACCATGGTGGGAGGATGGCGTCGACAAGGGACCAAAGACACGCGCGGGATTTGTGGCCACCGCACGGATCAATCGTCATGACTTTGGCGTTAGCTGGAACAGCCTTCTCGATCACGGTGGTGTCGTTGTGGGGGAGGAGGTCGCCATTACGCTTGACGCCGAGGCGATCCTCGAGCCATAGCCGCGCGACCATGATGAAGATCCTTGAAGCAGACTTCACCGACCCCGCGCACTGTGCAGGGATCGTCGAGGTCCTCAACTCCTATGCGGCCGATCCGGTCGGCGGCGGGGAGCCTCTAGCCCCGGAGGCGCGAGAATGCCTTGTGGCTGCACTTCGGGACCATCCCACCGCACTGGTGCTACTTGCACTCGTTGATGAGCGACCAGCCGGCATCGCCGTCTGTTTCTTTGGGCTCTCCACGTTTCAGGCGCGGCCCCTTCTCAACATCCACGACCTGGCAGTCCTTCCTGAGCACCGCGGGAAAGGCATCGGTCGAGCACTCCTCGCAGCCGCGGAGGATCGCGCCATCAAACACGGGTGTTGCAAGCTTACGCTCGAAGTCCAGGACGACAATGGCCGGGCACGAGCCCTGTACGAAAGTTTCGGATTCGCGGACTTCGTCGTAGGAGAATCGGCGCCCACGCGTTTTCTCGCAAAGCCCCTTCGTACTGCGACCCGAGGAGGATGACGATGCTGCGAGGCGGACCAGCTGGCAAGCCTCAGGTCAAAGTCAAGCGCATCCTGGTGCCCACAGACTTCTCACCTGGCGCGGAACCGGCGCTGCACTGGGCCTCAGCCCTGGCCGGGGTGTTCGGCGCTGAGATGCTCCTGCTGCACGTGCTCGACGTCCGCCTGGCGGCGATAGCCGGCCTGCCGCCGCAGATGGCATCAATGCCGGCCGTGGACGAACTCGTGCAGAGCGCGAGTGCCGAGGCCGCGCAGCAGCTGCGGGCCCTGGGCGAGCGGTTTCCGGACGCCAGGACCATCTTCAAGGAGGGCGTGCCGCGCGTGATCATCCTAGAGGTGGCGAAGGCAGAAGACGCCGACCTCATCATCATGGGCACGCACGGCCGCACCGGCCTGTCGCACGCGTTCTTCGGCAGCGTTGCTGAGCATGTCGTGCGACACAGCGACATCCCTGTCCTGACCGCGCGGCAGGAAGACCTCACTTAGAGAACGCGCCGGCGTGAACGGTCCGCCGCCAGCCGACTGGTACCGGCTCTCCGCTGAGGAGACCCTGCGCCGGCTCGAGGTCACACCGGCGTCCGGTCTAACGGACGCCGAGGTGCGGCGGCGCGTCGAGCAGCACGGGCCCAACGAGGTCGCCGATCAAGGCGGCCGGCGTCCATGGCAGATCCTGATCGCCCAACTGGCCGGCGTGATGACCCTCGTTCTTTTCGCGGCGGCGGCCATCTCGGTGTTCCTCGGCGACGTGCTCGACGCGGTCGTCATCCTGGCGATCGTCGTCCTGAACGCGGCCTTTGGGTTCTTCCAGGAGTATCGTGCCGAGCAGTCGATGGCCGCGTTGAAGCGGATGTCGGCCCCCGTCGTCCGTGTCCGCCGCGACGGCCAGGTGCGGGAGATCTCCGCCCGCGATCTCGTGCCGGGAGATGTCGTGCTGTTGGAGACCGGCAACGTGGTCCCGGCCGACGCGCGCCTGCTGCAGGGCAACAACTTGAGGCTGCAAGAAGCGGCGCTAACGGGCGAGTCGGAAGCGGTGGAGAAGGATGCCGGCATCGTCTTCGAGACCGGCCGGGTAGTCGGCGACCGACGCAACATGGTGTACTCCGGCACAATCGTCACCTACGGCCATGGTGAGGCAGTCGTGACCGCGACCGGCATGGACACCGAGTTGGGCAAGATCGCCGGCCTGCTCCAGTCGGTGAAGCAGGAGCAGACACCGCTGCAAAGGCGCCTGGATCGGCTGGGCCGGATGCTCGCGGCGGCGGCGTTCGTCCTCGTCATCGTCGTCTTTGCGTTGGGGCTGCTCCGCGGCGAGGACTGGCAGGTGATGCTGCTGACCTCGGTCAGCCTTGCCGTGGCGGCCATTCCCGAAGCCATGACGGCGGTAGTCACGATCGCGCTCTCGCTGGGGGCGCAGCGTATGCTGAAGCGTCAGGCGCTCATCCGTCAGCTGCCGGCCGTCGAGACGCTGGGCTCGGTCAATGTCATTTGCTCCGACAAGACGGGCACGCTGACCGAGAACCGCATGACGGTAACCGCACTCGATATCGCCGACCATCGGATCCAGTTCATGCCGCGGTCCGACCGCGCCGGATTCGAGCTCGTCCCCGATCACTCCCCCGAGAGCCCGGGCGTGCAGCCGACCCTGGATTTGCTGTTGATTGCTGGCGCGCTGTGCAACGACGCCGTCCTCCAGCCTGATGAACACGACCCGCGGACGTATCGGGCGCTCGGCGATCCGACCGAAGGCGCGCTTGTCATTGCCGCGGCTCATGTGGGCATTCTCCAGGGCGACCTTCAAAGGGCCTTTCCGCGGATAGCCGAGCTACCGTTTGACTCGGAGCGCAAGCGCATGACGACCGTGCATCGGGTGCCGCGCTCTCGCGCCGAGATCCCTCCGGGCCTGGCCCCGGTGTGGGAACGCCGCGCGCGCCCGAGCGACCCGCCTCCGTACCTCGCGGCAACCAAGGGCGCGATTGACGGCATTCTCGAGATTACCGCGGCAGTTTGGGTGGACGGTCAGGCCGAGCCTCTCGATGACGCGCGGCGCGCCGGGGTCATGGCCGCACACGATGAACTGGCCCAGAGCGGCATGCGGATCCTCGGCGTCGGCGTACGCCCGTTGGACCGCGAGCCCGACAC
>JBOGSE010000815.1:0-2135 GCA_050694895.1 bacterium
GAGCCTCAGGGGTGCGCTCGGATTCATTCTGTCCAGGCCTCTGACAAGAACCCGGTGATTACTGCAAGATCATGACAAGGCCCATAAGGAGGAGCAGAATGCCGGTCGCGATCCTGACCCTTTGGTACGTCATAGTTACTGCCTCCCCCGGCGTTCACGGATCAGCTGTTCAAGGGCCGCCAGCTTCTCAGGATCGACCTCTTCAAGGGCTTCAATGAACTGGGCGACGGCAATATCGCCGAATTCCTGGACGAGGGCCTCGGCAACATCGTGGGACACTCGAGTCAGGAAGACCTCGCGATCCACCCGGGGACGGTAGCGATAGCTCCCCCTGCGGTCCTCACGCCGGAGCAGCTCCTTCTCAACGAGTCGATTCATCACAGTCATCACCGTGTTGAACGCGAGCGGCCGTTTTCGTTTGACCTCGTCCCATACTTCACGGATCGAGGCCGAACCTCGACGCCAGAGGACCTCCATGACCTTGGCCTCCAGATCCCCCAGCACCCGGCCCAGCCGTCGCCCTCGCAGGCGAAAACTGATGATCTGCTTCCGCTTCGCCATACCGCACCTGAACGGGAAGCCTCGATTTCACTACAGAATATAGTGTTTCACAGGTAACTGCGTCAAGGCCTGCCTTTCCCCGAGGCTCAAGCTGCGCGGGGCCGCGAGCGGTGTGCACGACCGAGGTCGTGCTCGTAAGCGTCAAGGACCTGGGCAGTCGCAAGCACGCCCTCACTCCAGAGGAGGCGGCGATGATCGCCACAGATCCGGTCTGTGGGATGCAGGTGGACGAGCGCAACGCGGCGGGGAAATCCGAATACGGAGGAAAGATCTACTCCTTCTGCTCTGCCGGATGCAGGGCGGCCTTTGATCAGCACCCCGAACACTATCTCCTTCGGCGCGAAGGCGGCGCGGCAGGCCGCGGTCCGCGGGGGCGTGCAGGAAATTCAGATCGCCGTGAAGGGGGCTACTCCCCCGACGTTATCCGCGTGCGCGAGGGCGTTCTCCTCCGCCTCCTCTTCGACCGGCAGGAGAGCAGCGACTGCACCGCCCGGGTCGCGTTTCCTGACTTCGGGATCAGCAAGGCCCTGCCGGCGTTTCGGAAGACGGTGGTCGAGTTTGTGCCCGACAAGGCCGGCGAGTTCGGATTCGCCTGCGGGATGAATATGGTCCACGGGACGCTGGTCGTCGAGCGCGTCACCGTGGCGTACAATCCCGAGCGCGTGAGCCCCGGTGAGTTGAAGGAGGCCATCGTATCGACCGGGTAGACGGTTGACGACCGTTGGGCACGGCGGTCACCGTCCCCATCATTGCGTGTGCCTGTGCGCTCGGACTGGGAACCGCCGCTGTCGATCATGGTGGGGGTCGGCAAGGCGGCCGAGCAGGGTATCCTCGTGAAGAGTGCGGAGGCGAGTCGTGGCCGTCGACGGGCACAGGTCGCCCTTGACATTCTAGTGGAAACTAGATAATAAATTAGACAAGGTTAACTTCGGCTCAAGTGAAAACATGCTCACCAACGCTATACAAGACTACCTCAAAGTGATTTACAAGCTCCAGGAGCTTGGGGAGCCGGTAGCCACGTCACAAGTTGCAGAGCGCTTGGGTGTCTCCCCGCCCTCGGTCACCAACATGCTGAAAAGACTAGCCAGGCTGCGTCTTGTCACGCACAGGCCGTACCACGGAGTCGAGCTAACCGCCGCTGGCCGAAAAGTGGCCCTCGAGGTCATTCGCCATCACCGGCTTCTCGAACGCTATCTGGCGGAGGCGCTCGACCTGTCCCTGGATCAGGTCCATGCAGAGGCGGAGCGGTTGGAACACGTCCTTTCAGAGGAGCTGGAGGAGCACATCGACCGGGCCCTCGGCCATCCCACCAGCGACCCTCACGGGGACCCGATCCCTGCAAGGGACGGAACCGTCCACGAGCAGCACTACCAGACGCTGGCTGAGCTAGAGCCGCGCCAACGGGCGGTGGTGCGCCGGGTGAGCGACGAGGATCCTGCGCAACTCCGCCACCTGGTCGACCTCGGCCTCGTGCCGGACACGCCGCTCGCCCTTATGGAGAAGATGCCTTTCGACGGGCCCGTGCGCATTGAGTCAGGTGGTCGGGAGCACGTACTGAGCCTGACGCTGGCCAG
>JBOGSE010000816.1:0-13402 GCA_050694895.1 bacterium
CAGGTCCATGTGCTCGTTAAACTGCCAGCCGCCCGACGACGAGGACGAATAGGACGGCGTGTTCGTGAAGGACCGCACAAGGAGTGGCGTTCGGCCCGGTCCCCAGATGTCCACCACCCGCACGGTCGGGTGACCGTCCCGCACATCGACGTCGACGGTCATCTCATCGATGGCTTTCTCGGTTTTCTGGGCGAGCGGGTCTTCGGGAACGGGCAAGGGCGGCGGCGCAGCCTGCGCGTACGCCGGTCGCGCGAGATCGGGCAGCAACGAGACGGCGAGGAACACCACCGTGACAGCAAAGGTGAGGCCGACTTTTCCGAACCGCCGAAAGGCACGCACGGAAAGAACCCCCTTCGCAAGCCGATATGAAGTTTGAGCAGGCGGACGAACAGGTGGATGATGAAGAAAAGTTGTGTTCTGTAAACCTATTCTATCATGAGTGACAAGACGATCATCCTACATCTACGTTCGCGCGCGGGTATGATCCCAGGATACGAAGGAATGCGGTGACGCCTGCCAGGTCGGTCAGGGCCGCGCGCCCGTCGGGTGAGTCCTGGTGGGCCTCGAAGTCGACGTAAAACAAGTACTCCCACGGCCGGTCGCGTCGCGGCCGCGACTCCAGCTTGGTCAGGTTGATCTGACGCGACGCGAAGGCGCCCAGCGCCCGGTACAGTGCGCCGGGCACATTGGCCGTCGTGAACACTACCGAGGTCTTGGCCTGGTCGGTCGGCGGTCCGGGGGTCAGGGCGAGCGCCAGGAACTTCGTATAGTTGACCGGACTCGTTTCAATGCCTTCGGCGAGGATCTGGAGTCCGTAAATGCCTGCCGCGTGACGGCTTGCAATCGCCGCCACGCCGGCGCGTCGCTCGGTCGCGACCGCCTTTGCACTGCCCGCGGTATCGTATGCGGGGACCACCTCCCAGGCGCGGCGCGCCAAAAACGCGTCGCACTGCGCGAGGGCCTGGGGGTGAGAACTCACCGTGTGGATCGTCTCGAGTGTCTCGCCCGGCAGCGCCAGCAGGCAGTGCTCGATACGAAGGTTGTGCTCTCCGACGATATACAGACCCCGCCGCACGAGGAGATCGTAGGTCTCGTTGATGCTGCCGGCCTGAGAGTTCTCGACCGGCACCATGCCCAGGTCGGCCGTCCGGCGCTCGACGGCATCGAAGACCTCGGCGAGGGTGCGGCACGGCAGCGGATCAACCGCTCCGCGGTGCTCGATCGCCGCGGCTTCGCTGTAGGCTCCGCGCTCGCCCTGAAACGCGACACGCATCAGAGGACCCGAGCACCCCCGCGGTCCTCGACCGTCTGCGGCGTGCCGCCAGGCGTCGCCGTCGCGACCACACGGCCCGCTCTCACGTAGAGCCGTGGCACGCGGTGTCCCAGGCGGCACAGCAGCTCATATGAGATGGTGCCCGCCGCTCCGGCGACCTCCCATGCCGGGAGGTCTGCGCCGACCGCGATCACCTCGTCGCCCTGATGCACCGTGGCCTCACCGACGTCGAGCATCGTGAAATCCATGCAGACCCGTCCGGCAACGGGAACGCGCCGGCCGCCGATCATCATGTGCCCCGCCCCGGACAGCGCGCGCGGATAGCCATCGCCGTACCCCAGCGGCACCGTGGCGATCGTCGTGTCACACCGCGTCCGGTACGAGGCACCGTACGAGACCGGCGTCCCTGCGGGCACGCGCCGTGTCCGGATCACGCGGGTGGCAAGGGTCAGCACGGGACGCAGGGCCGGGTGCGTGAGGTGTGCGGCCGGCGGCACGCCGTACATGGCAATCCCGATGCGCACCATGTCGAGCGCGGCTTCGGGGAAGGCCAGCGCGCCGGCACTCGCCGCGGCGTGGAGCATGGCGGAGGGAAAACGCCGGCGCACGATCTCGGCGGCACGTGCGAATGCCGCCAGCTGCGTGCACGTCATCGCGGAGTCGGGCTCGTCGGCGCAGGCCAGATGAGTGTAGAGTCCCTCCACCGTGATGTGCGAAGGGTCGATGGCATCCAGGAGGTCGTTGAGCTCATCGGGCGCGACCCCCAGGCGCGTCATGCCCGTATCGACCTTGATGTGCACACACGCCTGGGTGCGGGCGCTCGCGACCGCGTCCGCCGACGCGCGGTCGGTGACGGTCAACGCACACCCTGCGCCCGCCAGCCGCTCGATCCACTGTGGCGCAACAGGGCCAAAGATGAGGATGCGACCGTCGATGCCGGCGTCGCGGAGCTCGAACGCTTCATCGGCGGTGGCCACGCCCAGCCACGTTGCCCCGGCGGCCAGCGCCGCGCGTGCGACCTCAATCGCGCCGTGACCGTACGCGTCGGCCTTGACGACCGCCATGATCGCGGCCGACGCGCGCACGATGTTCCTGATGGCGCGGAGGTTCCCCTCAAGCGCGTCGAGATCTACGGCAGCCCACGCCCGGGACCGCGCAACGTCCAGTGACATCTCGGGCGGCACCCTCATGGGGGAAAACGTCTGGCGGCGTCGAGCGCCGTCCCCGTGCGAACCGCGCGCAGTGCCGCGGGCAGATGGTCGGCAACCTCGCGTGCGAGAATCCCGGCCGGCCCCCGTGCCTGCGCTGCCAGGTCGCCCGCGAGTCCGTGGAGGTAGGCGCCGGTCCACGCCGCGATCGGTGGGGTCAGGCCCTGACCAATCAACGCCGCGACCGCACCGGTGAGCACGTCTCCCATGCCGCCCGTGGCCATCGCCGGATTCCCGGTTGGAATCACGTAGGCGGTGCCGTCGGGAGAGGCCACGATGGTGCGCGCGCCCTTGAGGACGACCGTGACTCCAAAGCGCTCCGCACCGGCTCGGGCGCTGGCGAGCCGGTCCTTTTGGACCTCCCGCGTGGTGACGTCCATCAGCCTGGCCATCTCACCCGGATGGGGCGTGATCACGACCGGAACGCGCGCCCTCTTCAAGTCTGCCGCCGATCCCGCAAGGTTGTTAAGGGCATCGGCATCGAGCACCAGCGGGCGCGTGCACTCGGCCACCAGCCTTCTCACGATGCTCCGCGGCCCGTTCAGACGCGACAGGCCCGGGCCGCAGGCAACCACATCGGCGGATCGGGTCAGATCCACCACCTGATCGGCCGCCGACTCTGCCAGGGCGCCCTCATGATCGGCCAGCGGCACCGGCATCCCCTCGACGACCACGGACGCCACGATAGGATAGATCGATTGGGGCACCGCAAGATTCACCAGGCCCGCACCACCGCGTAACGCCCCCAGGGCCGAGAGCACGGCCGCGCCGGTGTAGCCGACGGCTCCGGCGACGATCAGGACCCGGCCAAACGCTCCCTTGTGCGAATCCATGGGGCGAGCGGGGATCGCGGCGTCGACCATCGCTCGAGTCACCAGCCAGGTATGGATGCCGGCGCTCTCGATCAGCCGTTGGGGATGACCGACGTCCGCCACCCAGACCTCTCCGGCGTACTGGGCTCCCGGCAGCAGGATCAGGCCGGGTTTTGGGAATCCCATCGTCACGGTCGCCGTCGCGCGGACGGCCGGACCCTCCACCGCGCCGGTGTCGCCCTGCACGCCAGACGGAATGTCTATCGCGAGCACCGGACGCCCGCTGCCGTTGATCGCCTCAATCGCCCTGGCCGCCAGTCCGACGACCGGCCCATGGAATCCCGTGCCGAACAACCCGTCGACAATGAGGTCGGCGCCGGTGAACAGGCCACGCAGCCCAGGTGTGGCCAGTGTGTCCAGGTTCGAGATGTCCAGGCCGGCGCGCCGCGCGCTCTTTAAATTCACACCCGCATCGCCGCCCACATCCGCATCCCGGGCCAGGAGCACGACGGTCGGCCGCCACCCGGCCGCGGTCATCACCCGTGCGGCGACGAGCGCATCGCCGCCGTTGTTGCCCTTTCCCGCCACGATGACCACGCGAGGGTTATGTGCCGTGATCATCCGAGCCGCACCCTCGGCAACCTGCCGGCCCGCGGCCTCCATTTGGAGAAGTGTGGGCACGCCGAACTCGTCGGCGGCCCTGCGATCCAGCGCGGCCATCTCGTGGCTTGTCGGGAGAAGCATGCGAGCCTCGACGCGTGGCTTCTTGTCGCCGCGCAACGTTTCCTGTTACAACCTGCCCACACAATCCACAACTATCCACAGCCCAGAACGGCTGTTGGGGATTGTGCTTCAGTTGACCCCATGTTAGGTTTGGAACTAGAGGGGCGCGAGCCCAACGGCGAAGTAGCTGATTCAAACGCCGCGCACGTGGACTCTGAGAGCCGGACGGTCTTCTTGGGAGGTAACTCCCGAGATCAGCCCAACGAGCGGTAAGAACCGGCGGCGTGGTTGAAGACGGTGAAAAGCCGGAGAAAGCTTGCGCTCCTCTTCTACTTTTCCCCCCCGGCGCGACCCAGCGCCAGGGCATTGGCGACGGCATGATCGTGGGTGTGTGACAGCGCGATCTGCACATCGGTGACGCCGCGCGCTTCGGCGATCCGCTGCGCCGCGCCGTGGAGACAGACGATCGGACGGCCGTCCGCGTCGTTGGCGATCTCGATCTCGCGCCAGGACAGCGCGCGCCAGCCGACGCCCAACGCCTTCATGACGGCCTCTTTGGCGGCAAAGCGCGCGGCCAGACGCGCGCTCACCACGATCGGCGCGGCCGAACGCTCGATTTCACGCGGCGTGTAGATGCGGCGGATGAACGCCTCGCCCCAGCGCGCAATCGCCCGCTCGATGCGCTCGACCTCGACGATGTCGACGCCCAACCCGACCACGTACATCAGGTTAGCTCCGCCTCGTCTTCGAGCATGTAGGGGATGTCGTCGCGAATGGGATAGCGGCGGCCGCAGGCGGTGCAGACGATGCGGTCGCCTTCCCGCACCACGGGGGCGTGATCGACCGGGCAGGCCAGCAGCCTGAGCAACTCGTCGTCGACGTTGTTCGTGGTCACGGTCTCACCTCGTCATCCGCCTGTTTCCCCGGCGGCTCGGCGATGCATTCCGTTCGACCCCACGGCCGGCACTCCCTACCCCCGCCGCGTCACTCCACGGTCACGCTCTTGGCCAGGTTGCGAGGCTGATCGATGTCATGGCCGCGTCGCACCGCGATGTGGTAGGCGAACAGCTGCAGGGGTATGATCGCCAGGGCCGGGGCAAGCAGGTCATCAACCGGCGGAATGCGCAGCACCGTCTCGGCGAACTTCCCGATCTCCGTGTCGTCATCGTACGCGACGGCGATGATCTGGCCCCCTCGGGCCCGGACCTCCTGGATATTGGACAGCATCTTCTCGTACACGGTACGCTGGGTGATCAACGCGAAAACCGGGGTCTGGGACGTGACGAGCGCGAGCGTGCCGTGCTTGAGCTCGCCGGCCGCCAGCGCCTCGCTGTGCAGGTATGAGATCTCTTTGAGCTTGAGCGACCCTTCCATCGCCACCGCGTAGTCGAGTCCCCGTCCGATGAAGAACGCGTGCTCGGCGCCTGCCAGGCGTTCCGCGAGAGCCTTGACCGGCTCGACGCGGTTCAGCACATCCTGCGCCAGCGTGGGCAGGTGACGGAGGCCGGCCAGCAGTTCGGCCGCCCGCGCAGAGGACAGGGTGCCGCGGCGAAGGCCTAAATCCACCGCAAGCATCTGCAGCGCCACGAGCATCGCGCTGTAGGCCTTGGTCGAGGCGACCGCGATCTCGGGACCGGCTCGAATGAAGAGCACATCATCCGCTTCGCGCGCGAGCGTGCTGCCGACCACGTTCGTCACGGCCAGCAGCCGGCTGCCGCGCGATCGTACCTCGCGGGCCGCCGCGAGCGTGTCGGCGGTCTCGCCCGACTGACTGACCGCGACGGCGAGCGTCGTCCCTTCGATCAGCGGCGAGCGGTAGCGCAACTCGCTCGCCAGGTCGGGCTCGACGGGGATGCGCGCCAGATGCTCGATCGCCCAGCGCCCGACCAGCCCGGCGTGGTGCGCCGTGCCGCAGGCGACCATCCACACTTTCTGTAGCCCCCGCACGAATGCGTCCGAATATGTCACACCGTCCAGTTCGATGCGATCCGAGGCATCGAGGCGCCCCATGAGCGTCTCCTGCAGGACGCGGGGTTGCTCCTCGATCTCCTTGAGCATGAAGTGTGGATAGCCGCCCTTCTCGGCCGCTTCGGCGTCCCAGGTGATATGCTGTGGCTCTCGTTGTGCGGGCCGCCCTTCCAGATCGGTGATCCGAGCGCCGTGAGGATCGATGATGGCCATCTCGCCGTCGCTGATGATGAGCACGTCCCGCGTGTACGGCAGCAGTGCTGGAATCCCCGAGGCGAGCAGCATCTCACCGTCGCCGATCCCCACAATCAGCGGGCTGATCATCCGCACAGCGACGATGCGCTCGGGGTCGTCGGCGGAGAGGACCACGATCGCGTACGCTCCCCGTGTCTCTGCGACGGCCGTGCGCACGGCACTCTCGAGCCGATCGGCGGCATCGACCGGCAGTCTGTCCAAGGCGGCCTCGATCAGGTGGGCCAGCACTTCGGTGTCGGTGTCGGAGCGAAACCGATGGCCCTGCGCCTGCAGCGCTTCACGAAGCGGCAGGTAGTTCTCGATGATCCCGTTGTGCACCACCACGTGCCGGCCCGTGCAGTCGGCGTGCGGATGCGCGTTCGCGTCGGTCGGATTGCCGTGCGTCGCCCAGCGCGTGTGCCCGATGCCGACCCGGCCTACCGGCGGCTTCACCGTCACGGCCCTCGCGAGCATGCTGAGTTTGCCGGCCGCCTTGCGGATCTCGACGTGCCCGTTCTCGATGACCGCGACCCCGGCCGAATCATAGCCACGATACTCCAGCCGCCGCAGCCCTTCCATGAGAATCGGTAGAGCCTGGCGGGATCCGACGTAGCCCATGATGCCGCACATCGTTCGCCGACCTCCACAGTGGCAGGACGCCCCGCGGCCGGCCGCCCGCAAGCGGCGCGGGCGGGCCGCGAGATCTGTCCGCACAAGATTGTTCCCCGTGGTCGGGGTAGGTGAGACAGCGTTTGAAGGTCCTGGTCCGCTCTTTGGTCCGGAGTCGCCTCCGGGGTTTGTCAGCGGCCTTCACCTCAGCGCTGCGGTCGATGGCTGAGGCCGTGCAGGCCCGGACCGGGCCTAGGGTCACCCGCCGAACGTTTCGAGATCCCCTCCCTCGTCAACCCGGACGGTGTACCGCCGGGTTCGGGCGCTGGGGCACGAGAGAAACGTCTCACCTCCTCCCCTTAAGAGATTCGCGTCTTGCCTTTGCCCTGGGGTTCGCGATCGACCGCCGCCATTCCTACCGAAGGCCGGGGCCTTGTAACCTGCGCAGCCGCTCACGAAGCGCAAGGAAGAACAGCGGCGGGATCGTGCGGACGACGCTCCACCGCCGGGGCTCACGCAGCGCGCGATAGAGCCACTCCAGACCGAGGCGCTGCATCCAGCGCGGCGCCCGCGGGACTCGGCCTGCCAGGACGTCAAATGACCCACCGACGCCGATCGAGACCGGGACGCCGAGCTCGCGGTGCCACCTGCGCATCCACCGCTCCTGCCGCGGTGCCCCAAACGCGACCAACAGCACGTCCGGATGCGCCTCCCTGATCGCGGCAATGACCGGCGCTTCATCTTCGGGTCGAAAGAATCCGTGATGGAGGCCGGCAATCTGCAGACCCGGACACCTGCCGCAGACGGTCTCCGCGGTCGCGGCGGCCACGCCGGGCGCGCCGCCGAGGAGGTAGATCCGATGCCCGGCGGATGCCGCCCGCGCGCAGACCGCCACGGTGAGATCAATCCCGGCCACGCGCTCGACGACATCGACGCCGAGGATGCGGGCGGCCAGAATAACGCCGATGCCGTCGGCCGTCACCAGAGCCGCGTCGTTCACGACCTCGCGCAACTGGTGATCACGCGCGGTTTGCACCAGCATCGCGCCGTTGAGCGTCACCACGTAGCCGCCGCTGCGCGCGGCGACCGACCGATCGATCCACGCCAGCGCGTCGCTCAGGCTCACGGCGTGCACGGTCGTGCCGAGCAACTCACGACGCGCGGGCGGAAAGGCAAGCGGCTCGCCCACGCTCATGCGCTCGCCCCGTAGTGCCTGGAGATGACGGCGGCCACTTCGGCCGCGATGCCCTCTGCCTCACTCTGCTGCTCGGCTTCCACCATTACCCGCACCAGCGGCTCCGTGCCGGACGGACGGACCAGGATTCGGCCCCGCGAGGCCAGCCGCGCGGCCGCGGCGGCCACTGCGCGGGCGACTGGAGGCGAGCTGGCCACCCCATCGCGCGCGCGCACCCGGACGTTGACGAGCACCTGGGGATAGCGAGGGATCGTTCCCCGCAGCTCAGACAAACGACGGCCCGTCCGGATCATGACATTGGTCAGCTCGATGGCCGTCACGAGCCCATCGCCGGTCGTGGCACGATCGAGAAAGATGAGATGCCCGCTCTGCTCGCCGCCCAGGACCGCGCCGAGGTCGCGCATGCGCTCCAGGACGTACCGGTCGCCGACTTTCGCCCGCTCCAGACGAATGCCGGCGCGGGTGAGGACTTCTTCCAGCCCGATGTTGCTCATGACCGTCGCGACCACGGTCGCGCCTGCCAGAGCCCCACGGGCGTGGCGATCGAGCGCGGTGATGCCCATCAGGGCGTCGCCGTCGACATCTTCGCCACGGTCATCGACCGCGAGCACCCGGTCGGCGTCGCCGTCGTGGGCAAATCCAAGGTCGGCGCCGTGCGCCGTGACCGCGCGGCGCAGCGGCTCAAGATAGGTTGAGCCACAGCCGACGTTGATCCGGCTCCCATCGGGCTCGTCGTGCAGCGGGATCACGCCCGCACCGAGCTCGCTCCACAGGCGCGGTGCCAGGCGGTAGGCGGCGCCGTAGGCGCAGTCGACGACGATGCGGAGCCCGGCCACCCCGCCGGCGGAGAGGCCGACCAGGTACGCGAGGTAGCTGTCCTCTCCTTCCGGCGCCGCGTGGATTCCTGCGATGCCGGCGCCCGTCGGCCTGATCTGCGGAGGCTCGTCGATAAGCGTCTCGATCGCGCCCTCTACCGCGTCGGGCAATTTGAACCCATCCGGGCCGAAAAGTTTGATCCCATTGTCCTCGACGGGATTGTGCGATGCCGAGATCGCGACCCCGCACGCGGCCGCACGTTGACGCGTCAGAAACGCAATCGCCGGCGTGGGCAGAATACCGCCCAGTTCGACGGTGGCGCCGACCGAACACAGCCCGGCTGCGAGCGCGGCTTCGAGCATCGGCCCGGAGATCCGCGTGTCACGGCCAATGAAAAATGGTCGTCCGGATCCGCCGAGCGCCGCGCCCGCGGCGCGCCCCACCCGTGTGGCGAGTTCCGGCGTCAGATCGGCGTTCGCCACGCCGCGGATGCCGTCGGTACCGAAGAGGCGTGCCACGCGGCCTACTGGGGCCGTACGAGGGTGACGTACACGGCCGGAGGAATAGCCCGCACCGCCGTCACCCCAGAGGGAACCTGGATTCGGAGGGTGATCTGATGCGCGCCGGGATCGAGCTCGCCCAGCTCGGCCACCGCCCTGACATCCGATGCGCGCGACGCGAGCAGGGCCGTCGGGCCGGGCCCACGCATCTCCACATCGACCGCGCGGGGCGAGGCGATAGCCGTCCAACCGTCGGCCAAACCCACAAAGGTCACCTCGACATTGCGGACCAGCAGCGAGGCCGCGACGGATCGCTCCTGGGGATTCAAGACGCTGCCGACGTAGTACCACATCGTCAGCGCGATCAAGAACGATAGCAAGAACAGCTGGGCGCGTTCGGACAGGATGCGTGAGAGCCATGCCCTCATGGCTGTGGCTGCGTCCGCCGCCACGGCCACAGGCTCGGTCCACGCGATCCCGTCTGGGCAATCAGGCCCAGTAGCATGACCTTCAATTCCTCCTCGGAGAGTCCCCGCATGAGCTGCCCGTCGCGGGCGACGGAGATCGCGCCGGTCTCCTCCGAGACCACGACGGTCACGGCATCGGTCGCCTCCGTCAGACCGAGCGCCGCGCGGTGCCGCGTCCCCAGCGTCTTGCTCAGGTTGGGGCTCTCCGACAGTGGCAGCAGGCACCCGGCCGCCATCAGCCGGTTGCCCCGAACCACCACGGCCCCGTCGTGGAGCGGCGTGTTCGGGAAGAACGTCGTGATCAGCAGCTGCACGGTCACCACGGCGTCCAGCTTGATGCCGGATTCGATGACGTCGTTGAGGCCGGTGCGACGCTCCAGCACGATCAACGCACCGATTTTTCGGCTCGAGAGCACGCGGCAGGCGCGGGCGACGTCATTGACGAGCCGGATGGTCGCCTCTCGATCGAGCCCGAGGCCCAGACCGGAGAAGAAGACGCCACCCCGCCCGAGCTGCTCGAGCATGCGGCGCAGTTCCGGCTGGAAGATCACCAGCAGCGCGATGGGGATGACGACGCCCATGTACGACAACACAAACTGCAGCGTGTTGAGCCGGAGGATGCGCGCGGCCGTATACACGCCGAAGAGCACGGCAAGACCCGAAGCGAGCTGCACGGCCCGGGTCCCTCGGATGAGCAGGAGCACCTGGTAGATCAGCGCCGTGACAAGCGCGATGTCGATGAGGTCGAGGATCCAATGGGGCATGATGACTACGGCCTACAGTGTCATCGCCAGCAACGCCTTCTGCGCATGCAGGCGGTTTTCGGCCTGATCGTATACGATCGACTGCGGACCGTCGAGGACGTCATCGGTGATCTCCTCGCCGCGGTGGGCCGGCAGGCAGTGCATGACCACCGCGGTCGGACGGGCGCGGGCCAGCAGTCGCGCGTTGACCTGATAGGGACGGAAGATGCGGGCGCGCTCCTCGCGTTCGCCCTCCTGGCCCATGCTCGCCCAGACATCCGTGTAGAGCACGTCCGCACCAGCGACCGCCTCCTGTGGATCGGTCATCAGCGTCACCGTGGCGCCTGTAGCGGTGGCAATCTCACGGGCACGCGCGACGATACGTTCCGCCGGCGCATAGCCCTTGGGGGTCGCCGCCATAACATTCATGCCCAGTTTGGTGGCGCCCAGCAGCACCGAATGGAAGACATTGTTCGCGTCGCCGACCCACGCAAGCCGGACGCCCGTGACATTCGGAAATCGTTCGCTTATGGTCATGAGGTCGCCGAGTCCCTGACAGGGATGTTCCAGGTCGGACAGCCCGTTGATCACCGGACACCGTGCTGCCGCGGCCAGTTCGGTGACGGTGGCATGCGCAAACGTGCGGGCCATGATCCCATCGGTCATGCGTTCCAGGTTGCGCGCGGCATCGGCGATCGACTCACGCACGCCGATCTGGATGTCCTGGACGCCGAGATACACCGCGGACCCGCCCAGCTGCGACATCCCGACCTCAAAAGAGACACGGGTGCGCAACGAGGGTTTCTCAAAGACCATCGCCAGGGTCTTGCCGGCCAGCAGCGGGGGCCGATCCCCGGCCAGCATGCGCGCCTTGAGTTCGCGGGCAAAGCCGAGGACCAGACGCAGTTCGTCGGGCTCAAGATCGTCGATCGACAGGAAGTCTCGTCCCCGCAGCATCATACCGGCACCCGTGCGAGCAGGCTACGCCAGCATGATACTACACGAGGCTCCGCCGCGACGCCTTTCCTGCCTTTTTTCTAGCGCTTGCTGTACTGGAAGCCTTTTCGCGCGCGCTTGTGACCGTACTTCTTGCGCTCTTTCTCGCGGGGGTCACGCGTGAGGAATCCTCCCTGGCGGAGAGGGGAGCGCAGGGCGCCATCGGCCTCGACGAGCGCACGCGCAATGCCGTGCCGCAGCGCGCCCGCCTGTCCCGAGACCCCGCCGCCGGAGACGCTCACGATCATGTCGAACCGCCCTTCGACTCCGGTCGCCACAAGCGGCTGGCGGATCGTCACCTGCATCGGCGAGGACGGGAAGTACGCTTCCAGGGGTTTGCCGTTCACGGTGATCTTGCCGGAGCCGGATGTCAGCCGGACGCGGGCGACCGCTTCCTTGCGGCTGCCTGATGTCAGCGCCAGAACCTCCGTTGCGGGCACGCCAGGTCCTCCGATCGTCCGCTACAAGGCCAGCGCCGCGGGCTTCTGCGCCTCATGGCGGTGCGCGGCGCCGCGGTACACCTTGAGCTTCTTGAGCAGCTTTCGTCCCTGCCGCGTCTTGGGCAGCATGCCGCGGACAGCCTCGGTGATCACGCGCTCCGGATGCGTCCGCATGAGAACCTCGTAGGTCGTCTCTCGAAACCCGCCGGGATACCCCGAATGCCGGTAGTGGCGCTTCTGCTGGAGCTTCCGGCCGGTCAGGCGCACTGACGCCGCGTTAACGACCACGACGAAATCGCCGGCGTCGATGTGCGGGGTAAACTGCGCCTTGTGTTTGCCGCGCAACACCGTCGCCACCCGCGCGGCCAGGCGCCCCAAGACCTTGCCATCGGCATCGACCAGATGCCAGCGTCGCTCGATCTCGTTGGCCTTGGGCACATACGTCTTCATGAGGCCGGCCTAGTCTAGTATGCGAGCGGTGGGGTGTCAATGGCGCCGGCTGTCAGGTAGCGTACGATAGTCTGTGTACTTTGCAGGTGGCCCAAAAGGAGAGGACGTATCCTGACCCAGACTCTGACCAGAGAGACAAAGGGGGATACGTCCAATGGCCAGTCGCACGAAGCTCCTGACCGAGTTAACCGTAGCCGACCTGTGGAAGGAGGTCAAGGACCCCGCTACGCTCTGGGGGGATCTCACTCCTGAATTGAAGCGCACCGTCAAACTCCTCTTGCAGAACCGCCTGCATGAGGAACCGGGGACCTACCTTCGCGCCGAGCGCTTTGAGCGCCGGCCCGCGCGGCGGGGCTTTCGCAATGGCCTCTATCGCCGCCGCCTCACCACTACCTGGGGCACCATCCCCGATCTAGAGATCCCCCGCTGCCGCCTTCGCGGCTTTATCCCGACAGCGATCCCCCGCTACCAGCAACGCACCGCCCCCGTGGATCGCCTCATCCAGGCTGTCTTCCTCGCCGGCATCAGCACCCGGCGGGTCGGCCCGACTCTCGCTCAACTCCTCGGCGACACCATCAGCGCGTCCACCGTCTCGAGCATTACGCGCACCCTCGACCAGGCCGTCGCGGCGTGGCACCGGCGCCCGCTGCGCGATCACTACCGCTACCTCCTCCTCGACGGACTGCGTCTGCGCGTCAAAACCCCTGATGGGACGCGGCGTCGCTGCGTCCTCGTCGCGTATGGGATCACCACGACGGGCCGCCGGCACCTGATCGACTATCGCTTCGCGCAGACCGAGAGTCAGGGGACCTGGGAAGCGTTCCTCATGAATCTCGCCTGTCGTGGTCTCACTGGCCAGGTCTTGCAGTTGATCACCACCGATGGGCACCGCGGGCTCCACGCCGCCCTCGACCTCGTCTACCCCACTGTCGCCCGTCAGGCCTGCTGGGTCCATGTCCTGCGCAATG
>JBOGSE010000817.1:0-1215 GCA_050694895.1 bacterium
GCAGCCTGAACGTCGCGCTGCGCCAGTTGCTCGACCTCTACACCTGCATCCGGCCGGTGCGCTGGTTCGAGGGCGTGCCCAACCCGGTCAAGCATCCCGAGCGCGTGGACATGGTGGTGTTCCGCGAAAACTCCGAGGACATCTATGTGGGATTCGAGCAACCCGCGGATTCGCCGGAGGCAAAGAAGCTCATCGAGTTCGTCCGCAACGAGTTCGGCTGGAAGATCCGCGAGGGCTCCAGCGTGGGCCTCAAGCCGATGAGCGCGTTCGGGACCAAGCGCCTGGTGCGGAAGGCGATCCAGCACGCGGTGGACCGCAAGCGCAAGAGCGTGACGTTTGTCCACAAGGGCAACATCCAGAAATACACCGAGGGCTGGTTCGCCAAGTGGGGATATGAGCTGGCCGCCGAGGAGTTCGGCGACAGAACGATCACCTGGGACAACGTCAGCAAGCAGCACGGCGGCAAGACGCCGGCCGGCAAGATTCTGCTTCAAGACTACATTGCCGACGTGACCTTCCAGCACGTGCTGACGCGGCCGCAGGATTTTGATGTGATCGCCACCAGCAACCTCAACGGCGACTACCTTTCGGACGCGATCGCCGCGCAGGTCGGCGGCATTGGGATGGCGCCGGGGGCCAACATCAGTGACTTCCACGCGATCTTCGAGGCGACGCACGGTACCGCGCCCAAGTACGCGAATCAGGATAAGGTGAATCCCGGTTCGTTGACGCTGTCGGGCGTGATGATGCTGGAGTACCTGGGCTGGCAGGAGGCCGCCGACCTGATCGTGCGCGGCATGGAGAAGACATTCAAGCAGAAGATCGTCACGTATGATCTAGCGCGGCTGATGGACGGCGTCAAAGAGGTCAAGACCAGCGACTTCGCCACGGCCGTCATCGACAACATGCCCTAACCGCGGCACCCCACGCCGCCGAGTTCCCATCGGGAGGAACACAAGTGGTAAAGCGACCTAAAGTTTCGATCATCGGCGCCGGCACTGTCGGCACCGCCGCCGCCCACTGGATCGCCAGCCTGGAACTCGCCGACATCGTGCTTATCGACATCATCGAGGGGTTGCCACAGGGGAAGGCCCTCGATATCCTCCAGGCCGCGCCGATCGCCGGCTTCGACGTCAGCCTGACCGGCAGCAACGACTACGCGGCCACCGCCGGCTCCGATGTCGTGATCGTCACCGCGGGCATCGCGCGCAAACC
>JBOGSE010000818.1:0-1040 GCA_050694895.1 bacterium
GAGCCCCGACACCTGCGGGAATCGCCCGCCGAGTGCTTCCACCTGACTGACGCCGTTCTCCAGTGCCGCGCGGATCGCCTCGCCCGTCATCCTGACCTTCACGATGGTGTTGCTAAAGGGCAGCCAGCTCACGACGTCGCGCCGCTTGATCTCACCGGCCGGAAACAGCGCGTTGGTCCGGATGCCCCCGCCGTTGGTGATGGCGACATCCGCGTCGACCGCGCGTCGCATGACGTCCGCGATGAAGTTCCCCAGGGCCGACTCACCCCCGCGCACCGCGGCGTTCCGCGCGTCGAGGGGCACGGACGTCCGTCCGATCACTACGTCGAGTTCACGGCTCATCCGATCGGTGTAGCGCTTTACCAGCGCGGCCATCGCGTCGTCGGACGGGGTGGATTCGTTGATGGGGATCAACTCATCGGCGATGCTCATCACGCGGCCGTCCGAGGTGACGCGCATGCGCACAACGCCGAGCCATCGCGCGTCCGACCCTGCCTTGGCGACGAGGGCCTGGCCTACCATCGCGCGCAGCGGATCGTGCTCGTGCCCGCCGGCGATGAAGTGAATTCCCGGTACGTCGCGCAGGATCTGCTGGTCCTCATGCATGTGAATATGCGTCACGGCGACGATGACCCTGGCGCCGTTGCGCTGCAGGATCGGCACGATGGCGCGGGCGGTGCCGACCTCGTCCATGACACGTATGTTCGGACCCGGGCTGGATGAGACGAGCGTGTCGCGCGTGAGCAGCCCGAAGTAGCCGATGTCGATGCCGCGCACGCGGCCAGCGAGCGTGGTGTGCAGGCGGGGGACGCGCGAGAAGTCGGCCTGGTAGACATTGGTCCCCAGCCAGGGGAAGCGCGATTCGGCCAGGCGCTCTTGGAGCACCGCGGGGCCGAAATCGAACTCGTGATTGCCGAGGACCGCCGCACTGACGCCGAGCGCGTTGAGCCCATCGATCATCTGCGCGCCGCGAAAGACCGACGACTCGATTGACGGCGAGATCAGGTCCCCAGCGAAGAGCAGTTGCGCTTCGGGGTCCT
>JBOGSE010000819.1:0-2094 GCA_050694895.1 bacterium
CTCCGCGCGTTCGGCAAGCCGGTTCTCGACGCGATCACCCCGAAACCGTACGTCGCGCACCAGCAGATGCTTGATCCCGCCTTTCCCCATGGGCGGCACTACTATTGGAAATCCCGACAACTGCCGCCGCTCACCGACGAAGCGATCGAGGTCGTCGTGGAGCACGGGCTCAGGATCACTTCAGCCTTTTCCTCGGCTCGGATCTTTACGCTCGGAGGAGCTGTGGCGCGCGTGGACGAGGACGAGACCGCCTTTCCGAACCGTGCCGCCGTTCACGACATCAACATCGTCGGTGCTTGGGCGCCGAACGACCCCGACCCCGCGCGGCACGTTGAGTGGGTGCGGGGTTTCTGGTCGGCACTGGCGCCCTACGCGGGCGGCGTATATGTGAACTTCATGTCCGACGAGCCGCAGGCTGCTGTCCGGGCAGCGTACGGGACACACACGTACGCCCGGCTTGTCGCGATCAAGAAGAAGTACGACCCCACGAACTTCTTCCGCTTCAACCAGAACATCAGCCCCATGGAAAGCCGAAGCAACCATTCACTCGCCTGACCCTGGGCTCGGGCCTAGGCGGCCCTCTTTCCGCGGCTCTTGATCGATGCTAGTTTGGCCTGTATCTTTGTCGAGGCGGACCAGCCTTGTGTCAAAACATCAACCCCCACGCGCCGTCGAAGGTCGATACGGCGAATACGACCCGTGGCCTCCTCTTGCTGATCGCGGGAGAGAAGGGCGCTGGCTTGGCTCAAAGGGCACGGACTGCAGTAGCGCCTGCCCGTAGAACACACTCGCTGACTGAAGGGAGCAAGAGATGACCGGGGTACGCGCACTGGTTGGCACACGAAAAGGCGCGTTCGTCCTGACAGCGGACGGCAAACGCGAACGGTGGGATGTCAGTGGCCCGCATTTTGCGGGCTGGGAGGTCTACCATCTGAAGGGCTCCCCCGTCGACCCGAACCGGCTGTATGCGTCACAGTCCAGCGGCTGGTTCGGGCAGCTGATCCAGCGCTCCAATGACGGCGGCAAGACGTGGGAGGCGGTCGGAAATCAGTTCGTATACGACGGCGTGCCCGGGACGCACCAGTGGTACGATGGAACGCAGCATCCCTGGGAGTTCAAGCGCGTCTGGCATCTCGAACCGTCGCTGACCGATCCGGATACCGTGTACGCGGGGGCGGAAGACGCGTCCTTGTTCCGCTCGGACGACGGCGGGCAGACGTGGCACGAGCTTTCAGCGCTGCGCGGCGCGAAAGGGCACCTGTGGCAGCCAGGCGCTGGCGGGATGTGTCTGCACACCATCTTGCTGGATCCAAGAAATCCCGCGCGGATGTTCGTCGCTATCTCGGCCGCCGGCGCGTTCGGCACCGACGACGCGGGCAAGACGTGGCGGCCGATCAACCGTGGTCTGAGGTCGCAAGGCATCCCTGACGCGAATGCGGAGGTCGGCCACTGCGTCCACAACCTCGCGATGCACCCGTCTCGCCCGGGCGTGTTGTTCATGCAGAAGCACTGGGATGTCATGCGCACCGACAACGCCGGCGAGTCGTGGCACGAGATCAGCGGCAACTTGCCGTCCGACTTCGGATTCCCGATCGACGTGCACGCGCACGAACCCGACACTATTTATGTCGTTCCCATCAAAAGCGACTCGGAGCATTTCCCGCCCGATGGGAAGCTGCGCGTGTACCGCAGCCGGACGGGCGGACATGAGTGGGAAGCGCTCACGAACGGGCTGCCGCAGAGCGACTGCTACGTGAACGTGTTACGCGACGCGATGGCCGTGGACGTGCTCGATCCGTGCGGCGTGTACTTTGGGACGACCGGCGGGCAGGTGTACGCGTCAGCCAATGCCGGCGACACGTGGCATCCCATCGTGCGGGACCTTCCAGCGGTGCTGTCCGTCGAGGTGCAGACGCTGCCATGATCCGCGTCGTGCTCCCGCAACATCTGCGGACACTGGCGAACGTCCGTAAGGAGGTGGAGCTCCAGGTCGAGGGTCCGGCTACGCAGCGCTCGGTCCTCGACGCACTGGAGACCGCCTATCCGATGCTGCGCGGGACGATCCGCGATCAGGTCACGCAGCAGCGCCGGCCG
>JBOGSE010000820.1:0-4532 GCA_050694895.1 bacterium
CGAAGCCACCGGCCGTGCCATGCCGGTGAAAGAGGACTGGGCGGACGAGGCCTGGTGTGCTCTGGTCCGCTACCGGTACCGGGCGCTGGCAGACTACACGTCGCGTGTCCGCGCGCATGTTCGGCGCCTTCGGCCCGAGGCGCTCGTCGCCTGGGATTACGAACTGGCGACCGACAACCCGGCATATGCCAGGGACTCGGGTTGGGGGCCGAGCCTCACCGCGCTGTCCGACGTCATCGTGTCGATCGCGTTCGATCGCCTGACCCGTCCGCTGCCAAAGTGGATCTATCAGGCGGGGGAGCAGGCGTCGCTCGGACGGGCGTCATTCCGCCGGCCGACGTGCGTGGTGTTGACCTACTCCGCCATCTTCGGAAACCGCCGGCACGCGCAGCCTCCCGATCAGCTGACGCGGGATATCGTGCAGATCGCCGCGCACAGGGGCGCGCCCGGGGTGGCGCTTTCAGGGTCGTTCGCGCAGGACGATCGGAAGGCGCTGCCAGCGATCGAGCAGACCTATCGAGCCCTTGCCCGACACCAGGGCATCTATCGTGGGCTTACCTCTGCCGCGGAGGTGGCGCTCGTCTACTCACCGCGGACGGCGGACTGGTACGGGCAGTCAGATCCCTTCCACCGTTATCTCGCCCACTATCGGGGGTGTTACGAGGCGCTGGTACATGAGCACCTGCCGTTCGACGTAGTGGAACACGAGCACCTGATCGACCTCCTGCCCGCCTACCGGCTCGTCATTCTGCCCAATGTCGCCTGCTTGTCCGACGAGACCGCGCGGGCCATTGACGGATTTGTCGAACGCGGGGGGCATCTCATCGCGACGCACGAGACCGCGCTCTACGATCACGAAGGCCGCCCGCGTCCAGACTTTGCGCTGCGGGCGCCCGGCCGGAAGTTCGTCAAGCGCCGGCTGATGCAGGGGACATACGTGCTGGTGAAAGACGGGGACCTCCTGGGTCCCGCCTTTCGTGACACCGATCTGATCGGCCTTGGGCTTGAGCGGCCCTACGGCGGCTTTGGGCCCTTCCTTCCGATCGTGGACGTGGACGAGCCCGGCGGAGAGGGCGAGTTCATCTTCACGGAAGGAGAAGCGCAGATCGCTGACCTCGTCTTGTCCAATCCCGTGACCAACAACGTGCCCGAATTTTCCTACTGGGAGGGTGAAATCGGGACTCCGGGACTGACGATCAACCGGTTCGGCCGTGGGAGCGCAGCCTATCTCCCCTGGGGGGTCGGGAGGCTCTACCATCTCTACGGAGTGATCGAGTGCCGGCGCCTGATCGGCCGCCTCGTGGAGCGGGCGCTGGGGAGCCGGTCCATGCGCACCGACGCGCCGGTCTCGGTGGAGACCGTGCTCTCGCGAAATGAGACGCTGACGGTCCTGCACCTGATCAACTCGACGGGCATCGAGAGCAAACCTCTGCTGGAACCGGTGCCGGTCGGTCCGATCACGGTATTGATCCGCGGCGAGGCGACCTCGGGCCGGGCGCTCATCGGCGGGCACCCGCTGCAGGTCACTCAAGAGGAAGGGTATGCCCGGTTCGTCATCCCCCAGGTCGGAGCGTTCGAGGTGGTGGTGCTGAAGTGAAAGAGATCATCCTCCTGGAGGGGTTCCCCATCAGCAGCCCGCGCGGCTTCCTGGGATGGTCGAACGCCCTGCTGCTCGACGATGATGGCACGCGCGTCGTCGTCGATACCGGCGGCAGCGGGGATAGGGGAACGCTGCTGCGGCGGCTGCAGGAGGCGGGGCTCGACGGCTCGTCCGTGGAGTTCCTCATTCTCACCCACCTGCACTTCGATCACTGCCTGAACCTCGATCTCTTTCCCCGCGCGACGATCGTTTTGGGACGACGGGAGCACGAGTACGTTGCCGGCGGGGCGTACCGGCGCCAGGGAGACACCGGCATCCCGCCGTTCGTCCTGACGCTGCTTGAAGGAAGGCAGGTCGTCTTCGTCGAGGACGACCTGGACGTGTCCCCCGGCGTGCGTGTTCTGGCGACGCCGGGCCACACTCCGGGCAGCCTCTCCGTCCTCTACACTGTGAATGAGGGTCGGCGTACGATGGCGTGCGCGGACCTGGTCAAGAATGCGTGGGAGTTCCTGAACGGCCCGCCGTCCCCCGAAGGCCGGGCGACGCTCGCGAGGCTGCGGCCTCTCGCCACCCGATGGATCCCCGGCCATGACCGGCCCTTTGTCGTCGAAGGATCGTCGATCCATTACGAAGGTGCCCGCGAGGTGGAGATGCAGGTGTTACTCGATGCCCGCCGGACCCCGGCGGTGACCAGATGGCGGTTCGAGTAAGCCGCGTTGCAATCCCTGCGCGGCAGCCCGTATACTTTTCGGACAGGCACGTATGCGACCCCAACGCCCCATAGCGGGCGGAGCCGTACAGGACGTGGCGCGACAGCTCCCGCGTTCTCGCCTGGGCACGTTTCTAAACAAAAAACAGGCCCTCGGGCCGATCATGCTCGCCCCCGCTGTGCTGTACATCCTGCTGCTGGTGGCCGGGCCGCTGGTGTTCGCCATCTACCTCAGCGTGAGCAACGCGACTACCGGCTCGCCGACCCTGCAGTTCGTCGGGCCAGCGAACTTCCTGCGCGCGATGCAGAGTCCGATCTTTCGCTCCGCCCTGACCAACACGTTCATCTTTACGATCACGGCGCAGGTGCTGGTGATCATCTTTGGCAACATCATGGCCCTGGCGCTGCAGCAGAAGTTCCACGGACGTTCGCTCGTGCGATTCCTGATCCTTCTTCCGTGGGCCACGCCGATCTCGCTCGCGGCGATCGGCTGGAAATGGATGTTCGATTCGCTCTACAGCGTCGTGAACTGGATGTTACGACTGGCGCACATCATCGGGCCGACGGACTTTCCGCAGTGGCTGGGCGTACCCAGCCTGGCGATGGCCTCGGTGATCACCGTGCACGTGTGGCGAACGTTCCCGTTCTCGGCCGTCGTGATCCTGGCCGGGCTCACCTCGATCCCTCAGGAAGTCCTCGACGCGGCCTCGGTCGACGGCGCAGGGTACGTTCAGCGGCTCTTCCACATCCTGCTCCCGATGCTGACGCCGATCCTGGCGATCGCCTTTCTTTTCGGAACGGTCTTCACGTTTACGGATATGGGCGTGGTCTACATCCTGACGAACGGGAATCCGTTCAACACGACCCATGTGTTATCCAGTTGGGCATTCCAGGTCGGAATCATCGCTGGCGACCTGGCGCAGGGCGCTGCCGTGGCGCTGTTCCTGCTGCCGGTGCTGTTGATCGGCGCCATTGCGATGCTGCGCGTGGTCAGCCAGGCCGAGACGGGAGTCTAGATGGCCGTCGCCGACCGCTCGATGCCCGCACTTTCGCTGACCGTCCAGAGGATCGGCGGGCGTGTGATCCTGTATCTCACGGTGATCGTGTTCACCTTTCTGGCGTCGTTTCCGTTCATCTGGATGCTCATGACCGCGTTCAAGCAAAACAGCGATCTGTACAACATTAAGAACAACCCGTTCATTTTCAACGCGCCCCCAACGCTTGTGCACGTGGAGCTCCTCTTTCGGGAGACGCTGTTCACCCAGTGGCTGGTGAACACGGCGCTCGTGGCCGTGGCGGTGGTCATCATTACGCTGCTCGCCGCCGTGCCCGCGGCCTACAGCCTGGCGCGGCTGACCGGACGATGGGGACAGCGGATGGGCATGGGGATCTTCCTCACGTACCTGGTGCCGCCGTCACTGCTGTTCATCCCGCTGGCCCGCGTCATCGCCGAGTTGAGGCTCCAGGACAACCTGTGGGCGCTGGTGCTCGTCTACCCATCATTTACCATTCCCTTCTGCACCTGGCTGCTCATGGGATTCTTCAAGACGATCCCCGGCGAACTGGAAGAGGCGGCCATGGTGGACGGATGCACGCGCCTGGGGGCGCTACGGCGCATCGTGCTGCCGATCTCCGTGGCAGGGCTGCTCACGGTGGTCATCTTCGCGTTTACGCTCTCGATGCAGGAATTCGTCTATGCGCTGACCTTCGTCTCGCCGTCGGCGGAGAAGACGGTGGGGATCGGCGTGCCGACCGACCTGGTGCGCGGCGACGTTTTCTATTGGGGGTCGCTCATGGCCGGGGCCCTGGCCGCCAGCGTCGTGCCCGCGATCCTCTACAGCCTGTTCCTCGACCGGTTTATTGCAGGATTGACGGCGGGGGCCTTCAAATAGTAGTAAGTTTAGGTGGTGCTCATTCGAAACTCTGCAATCGACGAGGAGGTGGGTGTCACGTGAAGGACGACGAATCAGTCAAGTGGGTACGGGTCTCCGATAACCGCTGGAGGCGCGTCACCCGCCGCGACTTACTCAAGATCGCGGCAGCGGGGGCCGCGGCCGCCAGCGTGGGGTCGTTTGCGAACGTGCACTTCGCGTTCGCGCAGCAGCGCCGGCTGACCATCCTCCACTGGAGCCACTTCGTTCCAGGCTACGACCGGTGGTTCGATGGGGAGTACGTCAAGGAGTGGGGCCGGGCGAACAACACCGAAGTGGTCGTCGACCACAT
>JBOGSE010000821.1:0-14115 GCA_050694895.1 bacterium
CGCAAATACCCTTTGCGCGCCAGAGCCATGAGGTGCTGGTGCACCGTTGAGGGGGAACGCATGCCGAAGGCCTGCCCGATCTCGCGGACCGAGGGTACGATGCCAGATCGCCGTATAGAGGCGGCAATGTGCCGCAAGATCTCTCGCTGGCGTTCGGTGAGTGGCTGGTTCATGTATGCATGGTAGCGAACATATGTACGTATCACAAGCGCCACTGCTACCGAACATATGTACGCTAACCCGTGCTTCGCTTCGCAGGCTCGTCGTTACGGGCCCGGACGCTCATTTTCGAGGCCGCAGAAGACTGGGCACTGGATCAGTCGGCTGGCGAAAGAAGGCTTGCGAGAAGGGCAGGGTCCAGGTTGCCACCACTGACGACCGCCACCGCTGGCCGCTCAGGGACGAGGCCGGTCAGCAGCGCGGCAAGCGCGATTGCCCCTGATGGCTCTACCACCAGGTGAGCATCGACACACAGGCGTCGAACGGCTTCGAGCATGGCGGTCTCATCAACGCTCACGAAGGCGTCGACATACCTGGACGTGGCATCCCAGGTCAGCACGCCGGGCTGTTGGCCCCTGAGACCGTCGGCGATCGTCGCCACCGAGGCGACGGTCACCCGTGCACCCGCCGCGCGCGACGCCGCAAACCGGGCCACCGCGCGAGGCTCGGCGCCTATGACGCGGATCGACGGTCGCAGGGTTTTGATCACGAGCGCGATGCCCGAGATCAACCCACCGCCGCCGGTAGGCACAACGACGGCGGCGGCATCCGGACACTGATCCAGGATCTCCAGCCCGCACGTGCCCTGGCCGGCGATCACCAGGGGATCGTCAAACGAGGGAACCAGATGGAGTCCGCGCTCGCTCGCAAGCCGCGCCGCCAGCGCTGAACGCTCCGGCATTGTCGTACCGCACCGGACCATCTCAGCGCCGTAGCGGGCAATGCCCGCCTGCTTCAACTGTGTCACACTTTCTGGGACCACGATGACGGCGGGTATCCCGAGGCGCGACGCCATATAGGCCACGGCCTGCCCGTGGTTGCCTGACGAAGCCGTGATGACGCCGGTGACGCCGTGGCCCATCCCGCGGAGATGATTCGCGGCACCGCGCACTTTGAACGATCCGGTGGGCTGCAGGCTCTCGAGTTTCAGCCATAGACCTGAGTTCTCGTCCCAAGGCTGAACCGGTGTGCGCCGGACGTCGGCGTGGATGCGCCCCGCCGCGGTCTTGACGTCCTCGACCGCAGGAAGAACCCCGGCGTTCACCCGCCGTGCCCGGACGAACCGGGCGGGCGCCAGCGCAGATCCGGGTGCCGCGCGGCCGCGACCTCGTCCAGCCTGCTGACGACGGTGCGGTGCGGAGCCGTTTGCACGATCTGTGGGTCGGAGGCGCACTCCTCCGCTACTCGCACCAGTGCGTCGGCAAAGGCGTCGAGGGTCTGCCGGCTCTCGGTTTCTGTGGGCTCGATCATGATTGCCTCGTCGACGATGAGGGGGAAATAGATCGTCGGCGCGTGGAACCCATGGTCGAGCAGGCGCTTGGCGATATCCAGCGTCCGCACACCGTACTGCGCCTTCTGCCGCCGGCCCGACAGCACGAATTCGTGCATGCACACCCGATCGTAGGGAAGATCGAAATGCGGGCGGAGGCGCGCCAGCAGGTAGTTGGCGTTGAGGACCGCGGCCTCGGAGACCTGACGCAGCAGCGGCCCGTAGGCCCGCAGATACGCGTAGGCGCGCACGAGCACGCCGAAGTTCCCCGAGAACGCGCGCACGCGCCCGATGCTCTTCGGCCGATCGTGATCGAGACGGAATCCGTCGCCGTCGCGCTCGACGGTAGGGACCGGCATGTACGGCTCCAACCGCCGCTTGACCGCGACCGGTCCGGCCCCCGGCCCCCCGCCGCCATGCGGGGTGCTGAACGTCTTGTGCACGTTCATGTGCATGACATCGAAGCCCTGATCCCCGGGCCGCGTGACGCCGAGGACGGCATTGAAGTTCGCCCCGTCCAGGTAGAGCAGCGCGCCGCATCCGTGGACGATCTCCGCGACCTCGGTGATGCCTTCCTCGAACAGGCCCAACGTGTTGGGGTTCGTCAGCATCAATGCGGCGACCGAGTCGTCCGCCGCGCGGCGCAGGGCGCCGTGATCGATGTTCCCCCGCGCATCGCTGGCGACGGTGACGACGGTGTAGCCGCACATCGCCGCCGAGGCCGGGTTGGTCCCGTGGGCCGAGTCGGGCACGATGACGCGCGTGCGGCGCTCGCCCCGATCGTCGTGAAATGCCCGGATCATCATCAGCGCCGTCAGTTCGCCATGGGCGCCGGCGGCCGGCTGAAACGTCACGCGATCCATCCCGCTGATCTCGCAGAGCATCTGCTCGAGATGCCAGAGGAGCTCGAGTGCGCCCTGAGCCTGGGCGTCCGGCGTGTTGGGATGCAACCGTGCAAATCCCGGCAGCCGCGCCGCGTCCTCGTTCACCTTGGGGTTGTACTTCATCGTGCACGAGCCCAGCGGATAGAACCCCGTATCGATCGCGTAGTTGCGCTGCGACAGCCGCGTGTAGTGACGGACGAGATCCAGTTCGCTGAGCTCCGGGAGGGCGGCCGGCTCCGGGCGCAACCGATCGGCGCCGACGATGTCTTCCAGCGGCACCTCGGGCACGCCGGCGTCGGGCAGCGACGCGGCGATACGCCCCGGCACGCTGTGCTCAAAGATGAGCGGAAAGTTCTGTTGTGTCATGGCCGCGATACCCGTACGGCCGCCCTGATCACCGCGCTCACCGCGTCGACCAGGGCGTCGATCTGCGCCGGGGTGCGCGCCTCGGTCACGCAGAGCAGCCACGCGTCGCGCAGATCGGGATACCAGCGGCCGAGTGCGAGTCCTCCGAGAATGCCGTGCTCGAGAAGGCGCGCGTTCAGTTCCTCGGGATCGACCGGCACGCGGAGGACGAACTCGTTGAACGTCGGTCCGCCAAATGCCGCGCGGATCCCCGGCAGGGCGCACAGCCGCTGCCGGGCATAGTGCGCGCGTCGCGCGTTCACTTCGGCGACACGCCGCATCCCCGTGCGCCCCAGCGCGGCCATGTAGACCGCGGCGGCCAGTGCATTGAGCGCCTCATTGGTGCAGATGTTGCTCGTTGCTTTTTCTCGACGGATGTGCTGCTCGCGCGTCTGCAGCGTCAACACAAACCCGCGCCGCCCGTCGCGATCGGTGGTGACGCCCACCAGCCGCCCCGGCATACGCCGCACGAAGGCCTGGCGCGTGGCGAGCATCCCCAGATAGGGGCCGCCAAAGTTGAGATGGTTGCCCAGCGGCTGACCTTCGCCGGCAACGATATCGGCTCCGTACGCGCCCGGCGGATTCAGCACACCCAGGCTGATGGGATCGGCGATGCCCACGATCAGCAGTGCGCCGGCGTCGTGCGCCGCCTGCGCGAGCGCCGGCCCCTCTTCGATGCAGCCGAAAACCGTGGGAGACTGCACCATCACCGCCGCGGTGTTCTGCCCGATGGCCGGGCGGAGCCTCTCTGCAGGGGTCGCGCCGTCGTTGTGCGGAATTTCGACCACGCGCACTCCCAGATGCCGCGTGTAGGTGCGGAGGACCTCGCGGTAGTGCGGGTGCACGGCCGTGGAAACCACGACCTCGTCGCGCCTGGTCAGATCCCGCGCCATGACCGCCGCCTCGCCGAACGCGCTCGCGCCATCGTACATCGACGCGTTGGCCACATCCATGCCGGTGAGCTCGCAGAGCATGGATTGATACTCGTAGGCGGCCTGCAGTTCACCCTGCATGATCTCCGCCTGATACGGCGTGTATGCCGTGTAGAATTCGGCGCGTCCGGCCAGGTGCCAGACGACGCTGGGGACGTGATGATCGTACGCACCCGCGCCAAGAAAGCTCACCAACTTGTCGGCGTGCCCGTTGCGCTCGGACAGCGCCCGAAGATGGGCCAACAGGTCAGCATCGGTCAACGCCGGTGGCAACGCGAGCGGCCGTCGCAGGCGCACCGCGGCCGGGATCTCGGCCAACAGCTCTTCCACCGACGATCGCCCGATGACCCGCAGCATCTCCTCGCGCTCGGCGGCCGTGAGCGGCAGATACTTGTGCGGGTGCCAGGTCGACGAACTCATTCGCCCGCGGCCCCCACCAGCCTGGCGTACGCCTCGGCCGTGAGGAGTTGCTCCCACGCGGCCTCTTCCGTGGGCTCGACGACGATCATCCAGGCGGCGCCGTGCGGATCCTGGTTGATGAGTTCGGGCCGCTCCGCCAACGCCGCGTTGACATCGACGACGCGACCGGAGACAGGTGCAAACAGGTCGCTGGCCGCCTTGACCGACTCGATCACCCCGAATGGCTGCATGGCGTTGACTTCGGCCCCCACCTGGGGCAGTTCGATGAACACGACGTCGCTCAGCCGGTCGGCGGCGAACTTCGTGATGCCGACGCGGAGCCGGCCATCTTCCTTCTTGGCCCACTCATGTTCCTGCGTATACCGGCGGTCGTCCGGATACATGATCACCTCGTCGTGCCGTTAGGCCGTGGACGCCTGTAGAACGGGAGCCGGACCACGCGCGCCGGCACGATCTTCCCGCGTACTTCGACACCGAGATCGGTCCCGACCGTTGAAAACGCCAGCGGCACGTAGCCCATGCCCAGCGCCCGCCGCAGGAACGGCGCAAACGTGCCACTGGTCACTTCGCCAAGACGCGCGCTATCCGCGCGGATCGCATAGTGCTGGCGTGGAATTGCCTGCCCGGTCGGCTCGAACCCGACCAGACGCCGCGACACGCCTTCGGTGCGTTGCCGCAGTAACGCCTCGCGCCCGATGAACGGTCCTTTGTCCAACTTCACCGTCCACCCAAGCGGGGCCTCCAGCGGTGAGGTCGTTTCATCGATATCCTGGCCGTACAGCATCAGCGCGGCTTCCAGCCGCAGAGTGTCTCTCGCGCCCAGCCCCGCGGGCTGGAGCCCCAAGGGCTTTCCCGCGTCGACCAGCGCGGCCCAGACGTCCGGGGCGTCGTCCCAGGGGCACGCGATCTCGAAGCCGTCTTCCCCGGTATACCCGGTACGGGTGATTGTGATCGAAATCCCGGCAAGCATCAGGTCGTCGCGAAGGTGGAACGGGGACAACCGTGCCAGATCGACGTCAGCGGCGGCCGCCAGCAGAGCCTCCGCGCGCGGCCCCTGCAGCGCCAGGAACGCCGTCTCATCGGATGCGTCCCGCACGGTGGCCCCTGCGGCGTGGTCCCGTATCCAGTCGAGATCCTTTGCCCGCGTTGCCGCGTTGACGACCATCAGATAGACGCGCTCAGCGGTGCGGAACACGGTCACATCGTCGATGATGCCACCCTCGGGCGTGCACATCGGCGTGTACAGCCCTTGCCCAACGGACAGACGCGAGGCATCGTTGGTGATCACGCGCTGCACCAACTCAAGGGCACCGTGGCCTTCGATCCAGATCTCTCCCATGTGTGACACGTCGAAGAGACCCGCTCGCGTACGGACGGCCGTGTGCTCTTCGCCGACACCCGCATACCGCACCGGCATCTCCCAGCCCGCGAACGGCACCATGCGGGCACCGGCCGCACTATGGGCATCATAGAGGGGGGTGCGTCGTAGCGAAGCCTCCGATCCCATCGGTCCCGACACTATGGAATCCCTGCGCGTCGTTCGGCCAGCAGTGCCGTCACCTCGTGGTCGTCCACCTGGGCAAAGTTTTCGTAGAACTGGCCGACCGCGTGAAAGACCGACGGCGCCACCAGACAGACCATTTCGTCGGCCTCCCGCGCAAGGCGCGCGATGCCATCCGGCGGAGCAACCGGGACCGCGGCAACAAGACGGGACGGCGCCAGCGCGCGTACGGCACGCAACGCCGCGATCATCGTCGCGCCGGTGGCAATCCCATCATCAACAACGACCGCCACCCGACCTTCCAGCGGCGGAATGGTGCGGTCGCCACGATAGACGTGGACGCGTCGCACGATCTCGGCCCGCTGCGCGGCAATTTCCTGCGCCACGTACACGGCCTCAATGCCGCGCGCGATTCCCTCGTCGATGAAAACCGCGCCTCCCTCGGCGACTGCGCCGATAGCGAGTTCCGGATTGAACGGCGCGCGCAGCTTGCGCGGGACGATCACGTCGAGCGGAGCCCCCAGGTGCGTCGCCACTTCGTGTCCGACCACGACGCCCCCACGGGGCACGGCGATGACGATCGGGCGGCGATCGCGCAGACCACCGAGCGCCGCGGCCAGACGGCGACCCGCATCACGCCGGTCGGCGAAGACCATCTGGGCGCGTCCTATGCCTGGGAGATTGCGCGCTGCTCTTCCTCCGATAGGGTGAGCGTTGATCGCCCGCCGCTGACGGGTTTCGCATAGGCACGCGCGCCGTCGCGGCCGTTGATGACGCTCAGCACCACCCCATCGTGCCGTTCATTGAGCAACGCCAGGCTGAAGCTGAGCTGCCCTCCCGCGCCGTGAAAGGCGTCATAGCGAACAACGCCCACGCGCTGCACGCTACGCTGCGCCTGCTGCGCCGCTTCATCGACCCTGGTCGCCAGGTGTTCGAGGCGACGCGCAGCCGCACCGAGGTCACGTTCGACCGCAATCAGACGTTCCAACATTCTTGGGTCGCCACTGGCGACCGCAACCCGCCGTTCCAGCATCCGCAGACGCGCGCCCGCGGAAGCCACCGCCGTGGCCAGTACGGCGCATGCGATCAGGGCCAACCCGGTCCACGTGTCAGGACCTGCAGGCATCCTCGATTTCGCCTCCGCGGATAGGGGTGCGTTCTTCCACGATGCCCAAGGCAACTCCTACGTGCCCGCGGTCAGGCCTAGATCTGAAGCGACGCCGCGCATCGCCTCGACAACATTGGCAACGTGCTCATCAAACGGCACACTCAGTGCCTCGGCGGCGTGCACCATCTCGTCGCGGTCCACCGCGCGCGCAAAGGCCTTGTCCTTCATCTTTCGCCGCACGGCCGCGGCATCCACGCCCTCGAGGCTCCGTCCCGGGCGGACGAGCGCGACCGCAATGACGAACCCGCTCAGGTCGTCGCACGCGTGTAGCGCCATCTCCATGCGGGAGGTACGGGGCACGCCCGAGTAATCGGCGTGCGAGAGAATTGCGCGGCAGACCTCCTCCGGATACCCCAAGGCCCGGAGGTGCTCTACGCCCTTGACCGGATGGCCGGCCTCCTGAGAGGGAAAACGCTCATAGTCCAAGTCGTGGAGAAGCCCGACCAGCCCCCAGAGCGTCTCGTCTTCTCCGAAGCGCCGCGCGTAGCCGCGCATCGCCGCTTCGACCGCAAGCATATGTTTGCGCAGATTTGGATTGGGGGTCCACTCCGACACGAGCGACCAGGCGTCCTCGCGTGATGGGACACGGGTATCGGTAGTCATGACCCGGCCGGCCTACGCTCGATCGCCGCCAGCAACCTATCGAGGTCGTCAGGTGAATAGAATGCGATCCGGATTTCTCCCCGGCCGCTGGTATCGGCGGATATCGTGACCGGGGCACCGAGCATCCCTGAAAGTCTTCGTTGTATTATATTTAACTCCTGGTCAATAGATGAGCGCCTTGCGGCTATTTCACGTGAAATAACCCGGCGCTTTGCAGCGAGTTCTGTCTCCCTGACCGAAAGGCCCTTGGCCTCCACCATCCTCAAGACGTCCAGAAGCCTGGCCGGGCTCTCGATAGCAAGCAGCGCCCTTGCATGCCCTTCGGTAAGCCGACCAGCCTCTACCGCGACCTGCACCTCGGTGGGAAGCGATAGCAAGCGAATGGTGTTGGCCACCGACGGCTGGCTTCTACCTACCCGCCTGGCCACGGCCTCTTGACCCAGGCCAAACTCTTCGGTGAGACGTCTGTAGGCCTTTGCTCGTTCGATCGGATTCAGGTCTTCTCGCTGGAGATTCTCGACTAGTGCGGCCTCAAGCGCTCCCCGGTCATCGAGCTGCCGAATCATCGCCGGGATGGTTCGGAGTCCTGCTACCTTCGCTGCCCGCCACCGGCGCTCGCCTGCCACCAGCTCATACCCACCGGCAACCGGCCGGACGAGCACAGGCTGCAGAACTCCTTGCTCCTGAATCGAGGCCGCGAGCTCCGCTAAGGGAGCGTCCTGAAAGACCGCCCGGGGTTGGCGGCTCCCAGGTCGGATCTGGTCAATGGCGATGTCGGTGATGCCTGACTCTGCCCGCTCGCCAATGCCGGGAATGAGGGCCCCGAGGCCCCTGCCGAGCCCCCTGAGCCGTTGCGCCCGCGATGGATCAGGAGGCGGGTGTGGGCTGCCGTCCACGTACGATCACCTCCTGAGCGAGGGTTTGATAGGCCCGAGCCCCTCGCGATGCCGGATCGTACAGGCTGATGGGTTTCCCGTGGCTCGGCGCCTCCGCAAGCCGGACACTTCGAGGGATTACGCTCGCGTAGACGCGATCTCCGAAGTACCGTCTCACTTCATCGGCCACCTGGTCGGAGAGATTCGTACGGGAGTCATACATAGTGAGCAGAACACCGCTTATCTCGAGCCCGGCGTTGAGATGGCGTTTGACCAGCTCGATTGACTGGAGGAGCTGGGTAAGCCCCTCCAGGGCGTAATACTCGCATTGGATCGGAATGAGCGCCTCTGTCGCGGCCGTGAGCGCGTTGATCGTGAGCAATCCCAGGGAGGGGGGGCAGTCGATGAGGACGATCGGAAAATCGGCTTCAGCGAGCGCGTGCCGCAGGCGCGTCTCGCGACCGACGACGGCGGCGAGCTCAACTTCTGCGCCCGCGAGATTGATCGTGCTTGGGATGACGAACAGGTCGGGCACCAGGCAGGACACGACGAACCCCGAGAGATCCTCGCCGTCTAGCAGCAAATCATAGACAGAGCCCAATGGGCGGTCGCGCGGGATTCCAAGGCCGCTGGTCGAGTTTGCCTGTGGATCGAGGTCGACAACGAGCGTACGCTGCCCGGCCGCAGCGAGGCAGGCCCCCAGATTGACGGCAGTTGTAGACTTTCCGACGCCGCCTTTCTGGTTGACGATCGCAATGATGCGTCGCACCGGCAAACGATTCGCCGGATCGCGGCGGTGTTCCCCTTTCCGCTAGGGCGGTCTACCGTGGCGGCCGGCGCTCCTCGGATAGGGCAAAGGGGTATGCGCAACCTTGCCGACGACGATTACAGCGCGCTCTCTGTCGGTCGTGGGCAAGGCCCTGACCTCGTCGCAGATGATCCGACCTCCAAGGCTGGTGAGCAATGACCGCGTCCTATCCAGTTCCTCAAGCACACGTGGTCCTTTCAGGAATACCGCGGCTCCTCCGACCCGCACAAGCGGAAGACACAGCTCCATAGCAACGGCGATGCGCGCCGCCGCCCTCTCAACCGATCGATCATACACTTCGCGTCGGTCGTTGCGCTGGCCAAAGTCTTCGGCTCGCGTCCACTCGATCTCGATGTCCTCAAGCGTGAGGACCGCGCGGAGGTGCTCAAGAAATCCGATGCGCCGTCGCGATGCTTCTACAAGCGTCATTCTCAGATCGGGACGGGCAATCTTCATGGGAATCCCTGGGAGTCCGGCGCCCGAGCCGACGTCCACCACGCGGCAGTCCTTGGGGAAGTCGCCCACGGACAGGGCCAGCAGCGCATCAGCGAAGTGCAGGCTGACTATCTGAGCGGGATCGCCCTGAGCGGGATCGCCGGTCGGAGTGAGGTTGAACCTCCGGCGCCAGTGGAGGATTTCACTGAGATACCGCTCGAACCGCATCAGCGCAGGTCCATCGAGCGGAACTACCAGCTCCGCGCTTACGGCCAGGAGCCGGCCAAGCGCGGAGGAACTATTCCTCGAGATCTTCCTCCATGGGCAGACCCGCATTCGGAAGCGCATCACCTTCACCATGCGGGTAGACGACAACCCGGCGGTTCTCGGCCTCGCCGACGCTGGACGTAGTCACCCTGGGATCGTTCTGCAGCGCTAGATGGACCGTCCGACGGTCCCGAGGATCCATGGGGTCGAGCGAGACCGGCTTGCGCTCGCGAACGGCTCTGTTGGCCGCCTGGCCGGCCACACCTTGAAGCGCCGTCTCCCGCCTGGCCCGATAGCCCTCGGCATCCAGCGTAACGTGCACACGCTTGCCGAGGCGTCTCGCCAGATGAAGTCCAACGAGAAACTCAAGAGCGTCCAGCGTTTGCCCGCGCGGTCCGATGAGGGCGCCGATCTCCTGTCCTTCGAGCACAACAGTGGTGCGTCCGCCACTCTCCTGAATATCGCCGGTGGCCGTGTAGCCCATGAGTTCCAGTGTCTCTGTGGCGATCCGCTCCGCGAGCGCGCCTTCCGTCGATCGCCTGGTCACACGGACGCGCGCTTCTCGCCCGCCCAGGCCCAGAAGCGCAGTCCTGGGTTCTTGCAAGACCTCCACTTCAACGTCTTCCCTGCTCGCACCAAGCTCGCCAACGGCCAGGGCTATGGCCTCTTCCACGGTGCGCGCCGAAGCCTCAGCGGAACTCACTGTTGACCCCGCGGCTTGGCCGGACTCTCGCGTTGATCACGGCGGGGAGCAACACCGATTCGCCTAGGCGGGCCCACGACCAGGTAGTATTCCGCGATATACGCAACGGTGGACACGATCCAGTAGACGGACAGTGCAAGCGGGAATTGGGTGGCCAAGTAGGCTACGAAGAATGGCATAAAAATGAACATTCTGGCCTGCTGTGGGTCTGTGATAGTCATCTGCTGTTGCCAGTAGGTGGTTACGCCGGACAGGATTGGTATCAGGATGAGAAGAGGATGATCGAGGAACACCTGAAGGGGCCACGGCTGACTTTCGAGAGGAATCCCTGCGAGCATCTCTCCGCCGAACAGGCCGGGCTTGCGGAGCAGGGCGAAGAGGGCCCAAAGGACCGGCAGTTGCAGGATCAACGGCAGACACCCGCTGAAGGGGTTCACCTTACTCGCCCGGTAGAGATTCATCGTCTCGACGTTAAGCTGCCGGGGATTGTCCTTGTACTTTCTACGAAGGACCTCGATCTGCGGCGCGAGAGAAGCCATGGCTTTCATCGACTTCAGCTGTGTCCGGGTCAAAGGGTGCAGGAGCGCCTTGATAAGGATCGTGAGCAGGACGATCGCCAGCAGATAGCTCCCGGCGACGCTGTGCAGGGCCTGTAGTGCCTGGTTCAGGACTGACGCTATAGAGTCGAGCACCGCTCGTCCTCCCTCAGGGCACCGGGTCGTATCCGCCCGGGTTGAACGGATGGCAGCGGGCAAGGCGCCGGGCAGTCAAGATTGTGCCGCGCCACGCACCGTGCCGCTCGATCGCCTCTGCCGAGTACGTTGAGCAGGAGGGATAGAAACGGCACGCGCGCGGGAGGAGGGGGGACAGAAAACGCTTATATCCGGCAATGAGCACAAGCAGCAGCCGCGCCATCATGGCTCCTTGCGATCGTTTCCGGTCAGCACTCCGGAGGCCTCCAGAGCCGTTCGCACACCGTCACGTAGATCTGCATAAGCGGCCGTCCCGGCAGCTACCCGTGGAACGACGACCAGATCCACGCTGGTCTGCATCCGAGGGCGGTAGGACCGAACGGCCTCGCGCAGCCGTCGCCTTAAGCGATTGCGGGCCGCCGCGCGCCCAAACCGCCGCCCAACGGCAACACCCAACCGAACCGTCCCGAGGTCGTTCGGACAAGCATGCACAACAACGAGGGCGCCCGAGCGGCGGGTTCCACTCTGATAGACCCTGCGAAAGTCCACGCTCCGCGTCAACCGGTCGACCGAATGGCCCGCTGACGCTCGCCTACCCAGAGACGGTCAGCCGGTGCCTCCCCTTCGAGCGGCGGCGCTGAAGCGTACGACGGCCACCCGGCGTGCGCATGCGCGCGCGAAATCCATGAACTCGCCGGCGGGGTCGCACCTTGGGTTGATACGTTCGCTTCACGCGGCTCCTCCCACAGAGCAGGCCTACTATAGCACAGCCCCGAAGCGGCGGCCACGATCAACCCCGAGCCGCCGGCCCAGAGTGTGAACAGCCTGTGGGCAATGCCAGCCTTATCAACATCTTTCTGGCGGGACCATATGTACTCTGAAAGGCGCATAGCCCTCTGTGGACCATCCCGCACGATATTATCCACAGGGCAAGGTTGATTATCCACAGGCTTCTCCACACCTGTGGACAACCCGGCAAAGCCGTACCAACGTTCCTGTACGCTGCCCGCGACACCGCAGGAGGCCGGTACAACCATGGAGAACTTTGCGTCAAACCGGCCTGAATTATCCACACTGCTGCCACGCGGGTGACCATCCCCGGGTCGGCGTGAAATCCACAGGCTCACGGCCCGCACGATAGGAGTTCAGGAGCCGGCGGCCAACTACCGTTTTCGCATCTGAGGGGCAATGTCGATACGGGAACTCATCACCCGGCTGACCGAGGAGCGGCGCGCGGCGCCCCCGCCCGCCGGAGCGGAGGAGCCCGAAGTCAGGCTGGCAATTTATGACTCACCGGCCGCGCACCCGCAGGTCATATCGCTACGCGGGGACGATTTTCACGCCCTGGTCGGCGAGATCGCCGCGAGGACCTATGGCGTCTCGCGCGAGAGGGGCGGAAGGGTTCCTTACGTGGTCATCCGTGAGATAGTAGAAAATTTGATTCACGCTTACTTTCAGAATGCGACGGTCACCGTGCTGGATGACGGCAACACCATCCGTATCTCAGACCAGGGCCCGGGCATCGCCAATAAAGACCTGGCGGCCTTGCCGGGGTTTTCCACGGCCACGGCTGAGATGCGGCGTGTTATCCGCGGCGTGGGCAGTGGGCTTCCGGTTGCGAAAGAACAGCTGACGCTCCTCGGTGGGACGATGACGATCGAGGACAACTTGGATCAAGGCACTGTTGTCACCCTTAGCCTGCGCCGCGAAGCCGGATCGCAGTCTCCCGAGCGCCCGGCGCGACACCGCTACGATGTTACCGCACGTCAGAAGAAAGTGCTTCTCCTGATCGCGGAGTTGGGCGCCGCCGGACCGATGGCGATCGCCAAAGAACTCGATATCAGCCACAGCACGGCCTATCGCGAGCTACAAGCACTCCAATCGTTGAACCTCGCCACCGGCAAGGGCCGTGGCAAGCGAACCCTCACCGAAGAAGGCATCGCCTACCTAGACGAGGTCTTCAAGCCCTAACGCCGGGCGCCGGCCCATCCTGCCAGGCGATCAGAGAGGAGGTGATCCGTGTCGATCGACGTATCCGCCACCACGCTGTGGACGGAAGTTCTTCACCGAATCGAAGGACATCTCAATAAGCCGACCCTCGAATCGTTCCTCAAGGTCATCCGGCCCATCGGCCTCCAGGGGGACACATTTGTCCTTGCCGTGCCAAACCGCTTTGCGCGCGACTGGATCGAGCAGCGGCTGCTTGGCACGGTGCGCGGGGCGCTGTCGGCGGTGATCGGCCGGGAGACCCAGGTGCAGATCACGGTCGCAGAGGTGCCCCCGCCTCCCGCGCCCGTGCGCGCCACGCCCACCCCCATAGCACCGACACGGACAACCGAGGGCCTGCACCTCTCGCCCAAGTACACGTTTGAGACCTTTATCGTCGGAGCGGGGAATCGCTTTGCGCATGCCGCAGCCATGGCGGTGGCCGAATCGCCGGCAACATCTTACAACCCCCTCTTCATCTACGGGGGGGTCGGATTGGGAAAGACCCACCTCTTGCAGGCCATCGGGCATACAGTGCTGCACCGGGCCAGTGTCGCCCGGGCGGCATATATCAGCAGCGAAAAGTTCACCAACGAGCTCATCAACGCTATTCGCGACGACAAGACACTCGAGTTTCGCCATCGGTATCGCAACGTCGATGTTCTGTTAATCGACGATATCCAGTTTCTTGCCGGCAAAGAGCGCACACAAGAAGAGTTCTTCCACACGTTCAACACGCTACACGACGCCAGCCGGCAGATCATCATCACCTCCGACCGCCCGCCCAAAGAGATCCCCACGCTGGAAGACCGTCTGCGAAGCCGATTCGAGTGGGGACTCATCACCGACATTCAACCGCCCGATCTGGAAACCCGTATCGCCATCCTCCGAAAGAAAGCCGAGACCGAAGGCATCTCTGTGCCCGATGAGGTCGCCGAATTCATCGC
>JBOGSE010000822.1:0-7660 GCA_050694895.1 bacterium
TCCAGCACGTTGGCGATGTCCTCACACCGGTCGGTGCCGACCTCGAGCATCTCGCAGATGTCCTTCCACTTGATGATGTCCTTCGCGCTTCGCCGGCCGGTGAACAGCGCCTCCAGCGCGTCGCGTAGGAGGTCATCGCCGCGGTTCTCCAGCCTGTGCAGCGTGCGCGTGTGGGGAAAGACATCGTGCATGCGTCGGGCTGCGCCGATCGCCTGGCCCAGTTCCTGGGCGCACTGCAAGACGATTTGGCCCATCTCGCGCGCGGCCGGAATGGCCTTGCGGATGCGGTGGATGGCCAGCCGGGCCGCGGCGGCCTCGATGGCATCCAGGACATCGTCGAGGTATCCGGTGAGAGCTTTGACGGAGTCCTGGTCCACCGTCGACGCGCGCGGAACCGCCATGGACTCGAAGAGTTCCGTCGCGATGGCGTCGCCTTTGTGCTCCACGTCGCGGATGGACTGCCACGCCTGATCGTAGGGTTGCTGGCCTTCGAGGGCGGCAGCAAGCGTCGTGGCGGCCTCCAGAATGGCCCGGGCCATCTCCTCCAGCAGATCGAACTCGGTCTGCGAGTCAGATGTCGGCCGCGGCGTTGCCGAGTCGGCGCGATTTTCGATCATGCCACCCCCGAGCATATCACGCCGGACCGCACCCGCGCCGTCCGCCGACGGTCGCGCCTCAATCTCCCGGCGCTTCACCCTCGGCATCCTCCCTGACGACCTCGATGCGCATATCGTCGATGCCCAACATCATGAGCGCCGTCCGGACGCGCTCCACGGCGGTCAGCATCGCCGCCGCCGGGACACGTTCGATGCCTTGCAGCCGCAGGACAGCTCGGGGATGGCCATTGCGGAGCGTGGTCGCGAACCGGTCGAGAAGCGACGTCACCTGGGGCTTCATCGGGATCCAAGAACCGCTTCGACGTTGAGTTCCCGCATTTCGCCTGTCACCATGTAGATCACCCTCTCCGCGATGTTTGTCACCAGGTCGGCCGCGCGCTCCAGGTGCTGCGCGACAAGGATCAATTCCAACGCCTGCGAGATCGTCCGGGGATTCTCTGCCATGTACGTGAGCAGCACGCGCACGGTCTGGGCGCGCATCGCGTCGACAGTGTCGTCCTTCGCGGCCAGCGCCTCTGCCAGCACCGGGTCGCGCCGGGCGAACGCGTCGAGCGCGTCGTGTAGCATCCCCTGGATGATCTGCGCCATGTATGGGATGTCCACGACCGGCCGGACCAGCCGTTGGTTCGTCAGGCGGATGGCCGCGTCCGCGATCCCCTCGGCGTGGTCGGCAATGCGTTCCAGATCGATAGATGCCGCCAGGACAGAGGCCAGCGTGCGCAGATCGCCCGCCATCGGCTGCTGCGTGGCGAGCAGGCTCATTACGCGGCGCTCGATGTCGAGGTGGAGCCGGTCTACCTTATCGTCCTCCTCGATCACCGCGGCCGCGGCCGGTCCGTCGGCGCGCTTGAGAGCATCTACCGCGCGTGTCAGCAGCTGGCCGGCCAGGGTCCCCATCCGCAACAGGTCGTCCTCGACCTGCTGGAGCGCCTGATCGAATCCCTGCCGGAGATGTCGCCCCTCGCTCATGGTCTTCTCCTCCTGGTCGGGCCGCTCCATCAGCCGAACCGGCCGGTGATGTAGTCTTCCGTCCGCGTATCGCGCGGAGTCGTGAACAGCGTCTGGGTCGGCCCGAACTCGATCAACTCGCCCAGCAGGAGGAACCCGGTCTGATCCGAGACGCGGGCCGCCTGCTGCATATTGTGCGTCACGATCACGATCGTGTAGTGCGTCTTCAGGCCGGTCATCAGGTCCTCGATCTTTGCCGTGGCGACGGGATCGAGGGCAGAGCACGGCTCGTCCATCAATAGGACGTCCGGCTCGACCGCAATGGCCCGTGCGATGCACAGGCGCTGCTGCTGGCCACCGGACAGGCTGAGCGCGCTCTCGTGCAGGCGATCGGACACCTCATCCCAGAGCGCGGCGTCACGCAGGCTGCGCTCGACGATCGCGTCCAGCTCGGCCTTCCCCCTGACGCCTAGGATCCGGGGCCCGAAAGCTGCGTTCTCGTAAATCGACTTGGGAAACGGGTTGGACTTCTGGAATACCATCCCTACGCGCTTGCGCAGTTCAGTGACGTCCATCGCGGGATCGTAGATGTCTGCCCCGGCAATGCGGATCGTTCCCTCGATGCGCACGCCGTCGATCAAGTCGTTCAGGCGGTTCATACAGCGCAGCAGCGTGGTTTTGCCACAGCCCGAGGGGCCGATCAACGCCGTGATCTGGTGCTGGGGCACAGCCATCGAGATGCTCTTCAGCGCCTGCTTGTCGCCATACCAGAGGCTGAGCCCATTGACCTCGACCACCGGTTTCGCCGCCACGGGCGCCACCACGTGCGCGCCCAGTGTGGGGCGAATGTTCACCTGGGCAGGACCGGTCATGCGTGCCTCCTAGACGGCAGACGTCGCATACCGGCGTCGCAGCCGGTTGCGCAGCATGATCGCGAACAGGTTCAAGACAAGCACGATTCCCAGCAACAGGAGAGTGGTCGCAAACACCATCGGGCGCGCGGCGTCCACATTGGGCGACTGAAAGCCGACGTCGTAGATGTGGAAACCGAGGTGCATGAACTTGCGCTCGAGGTGGACAAAAGGCCAGATGCCATCCACTGGCAGGGTAGGCGCGAGCTTGACCACGCCGGTGATCATGAGCGGTGCGACCTCCCCCGCGGCCCGCGCCATCGCCAGGATCAATCCGGTCAGGATAGACGGCATGACCGCCGGCGCCACCACGCGGACCATGGTCTCGAACTTGGTGGCCCCGAGCGCGTACGATGCTTCACGCATGCCGCGGGGCACAGCCGCCAGACCCTCCTCGGCGGCGACGATGACCACCGGAACCGTGAGCAAAGCCAGCGTGAGCGAGGCCCAGAGGATGCCGCCGGTACCGAACGTCGGAGTCGGGAGCGCCTCGGAGAAGAACAGGCGGTCGATCCCGCCGCCGACAACGTAGATGAAGAAGCCGACGCCGAACACGCCAAAGACGATGGACGGCACGCCGGCCAGATTGTTCACAGCGATGCGTACGGCGCTCACAAACGGCCCCTGCTTTGCGTATTCGCGCAGGTAGAACGCGGCCAGGACGCCAAGCGGCGTCACCACGATGCTCATGATCAGCACCATCATCACGGTGCCGAAGATCGCCGGGAACACACCGCCTTCGGTATTGGATTCTCGCGGTTCGCCGGCCACGAACTCCCACACCTTGGCGGCATACAGACTCACCCTGGCCCGGGTGCCCAAGGCGTTCGGCCGGTATGGCCTGACGACCTGAGCCAGGGGAACCTCGACCTCTTTTCCATCGGCCAGGGCGAAGACGGCGCTGCCGGTCTGCTGCTCCCGGAGCGCCGCGAGTTCCTTCGAACGCTCGTCATAGCGGGCCTGCAACGCCGCGGTCTCGGCGCGGATACGGTCGATCTCAGGGCCCTCCGTGATCCCTTGCCGCTCCAGGGTCCGCAGGCCGAGCCGGAGCCGTTCCTGCTCGCGGTTGATGGCGCCGATGTCGCGGCGTTCAATCCGCGTGATGCGCTCACCCAGGGCTTGCGCGGCCGGCAGCCGTGCGTGCAGCGCGTCCCACGCCTCGCTCCCCCGAACGGTGGCCCCATCGCCGCCGCGCGCTTCCTTGAGAAATCCGTAGAGGTTCCCCCACTCACGGCGCTCGACCACGGTCGCAGCGACCGGCCGCTCGCGCGCGACGATCTCGTCCTCGTTGATCCAGATGAAGTCCGCGCTCGATGTGTCCCGGTTCCCTTGCTTGACCTTGACGCGATAGCGAGGGGCGCCGGCGACCGACGAGCCTGGGATGATCTCGCGCTCGACGATCTCGCCGAGGACGACGCTGCTGTCCCGCAGTGCCAGGCGAGCCACATCCTTGGGCCAAAAAAACCCCAGGCCGTTGGCGAGCACGAGCGCAATGAGACCGGCGACCATGATGAGCGCAAAGGCCAGGGCCGCCCCCGTGAGCCAGATCAGCGGATCACCGGAACGCCAGAACGTCTTCATAGCGCCTGGTAGCGCCTGCGCAGCCGCAGCCGTACGATCTCGGCGGCCGTGTTCACGACGAAGGTCATGACGAAGAGCAGCAGCGCCGCCACGAACAGCACCCGATAGAGTGTGCCGCTGTACGGCGCCTCGGGGAGTTCCACGGCCACGTTCGCCGACAGCGCCCGAAAGCCGTTGAAGATGGACCAGTCCATCACCGGCGTGTTGCCGGTGGCCATCAGCACGATCATCGTCTCGCCCACGGCCCGACCGAAACCGATCATCACGGCCGAGAAGATCCCCGGGCTGGCCGTGGGCAGGACCACGCGCACCGCGGTCTGCCACCGGTTGGCGCCAAGCGCCAGCGAGCCCGCCGTCAGGTGCGCCGGCACGTTCGAAAGCGCATCGTCGGCGATCGTGAAAATAATCGGAACAACTGCGAATCCCATCGCCAGACCTACGACGAGGGAGTTCCGCTGGTCATAGGTCAGGCCCAGCGCGCTCAGCAGCCAGCCCCGGTAATCTCCGCCGAGCAGGGTGAGCTCGACGAGCGCGCCGAGGCGGAACGCCAGCCACCCGCCTATGAGCACGACGGGAATCAACAGGAAGACCTCGGTCCCGGCCCGCACGCGCTTCCGCAGCGCCGGTGGGGCGAGCCGCCACACCGCAAGAGCGGCGAGGACCAGCGAGGCAATCACCAACGGCATCAAGAAGATGCCGGGTACCACCTTCTCGACGTGTGGGGCGAGCCACAGCCCGGCCAAAAACCCCAGCACGACGCTGGGCAGGGCGGCCATGATCTCGACCACGGGCTTCACGAGGCCCTTCAGCGTGGGATGCATGAACTGCGAAGCGTACAGCGCTCCGAACAGCGCGAGGGGAACCGCAAAGAGCAACGCGTAGAACGTCCCCTTGAGCGTGCCATAGATGAGCGGCGTCAGGCTGAACTTTGACTCGAAGTCGTCGGTGGCTCCGGTGGACTGCCACACGTAGGCCGGCTCGGAGTACCCCTCGTACCAGACGCGCCCGAACAGACTCTGCAGGGTGATCTCGGGGTGGGGGTTGTACACGGCCCAGTGTTCCAGCCGGCCCGAGGCACCGGCGGTCAGCAGTCCGTCAACTTTGGGTGAGTAGATCAGCGCGCTCAGGTCCTGCCCCGCTCGGAACCACAGCAGCGTGCGTCCGTTGGTCGCGTAGCGCAGGGCGACGTTCCCGGCCCCATCCGCGGTGAGAAAGCCCTTATCGCGTTGGGATCGCGAGAACCCGATCACGGGACCTTCGTGGCGTGCGAACTCGTGGATCTTCGTCAGGCGCATCGCACCCTGACTATCCCGCAGCAACTGCCACGATGTGACACGCCCATCGCCATCTCCCGCGACCAGCGTGCGATCCCCGAGGAGCAGACCCAGCATGGTGATCGCCGTGCCGCCCCCGGCTTCCGGCGCCGTCGCGATCACGTCGGGCGCGCCGGACCCCGCGGTTCCCGCGGACTTCAGCACGACGAGCCCGCCCGACGACATGCCGACGAAGACGCCGTCGCCACGATTGTCGGCGGCCAACGCCGTGACCTCGCCCTGGCCCGGCAGGGTCACGCGCTGCTTTACAACTTCCTGCGTGGCGGGGCCGACCAGGGCCTTGCGCTCCTTCACCGTCATCAGGACCAGATCGCGTCCGCCGACCGCCGCCGCCAGGACAGGTCCATCGCTGGTGACCGCGTATGCCAGGCGCTGAATCGGCCGGCCGCCCGAATCCACCACAATCGGTGGTTGCGCGATCACCTCGGCGGTCACTTTGCGCCGGCCTTCGGGAAACGTGACGGCGAATCTGACCTCGGCGGGAATCACACGCCCGTCCGAGAGGCCCAGCGCGAAAGCGCTGCGGCCGAGCCCGGAGGTCGCCACCACGCCTGCGCTGTTCAACCCGGGAAGGTCCGGGGCTGCAATCGCCGCGCCGTCCTCGACGCCGAAGAGCTGGATTCCCGACGCCGTGACCAGGTACGCGATCTGGCGGTGCTCATCAACATCGATTCCGAGCGGCGTGCCGGACACGCGTGCCGACAGCGTGCCAATCGGACGCACGCTCGGCGCCCGAAACAGCGGCACGACCTCAACGACGATCACGATGAGGATGGCCAGGATTGAGACGATGATGGCCACGCCACCGAGGGTCACCAGCCGCCTGGCCAGACGATCGACCAGCAGGCGGCGGGTGATCTTCTCGCGGGAGGTCCTCAAAGAGCCGGCCGCGAGCGAACCACCGCCCGCAGGTGCGAACTCTGGGGAACGACGCGCCACTCAGATCCTCGAGTCCTACTGGATCTTTCTCATCTCCTCGGCGGCGATAACGGCGGGAATCGGGAAGTAGCCGTCCTTGACGACGACTTCCTGGCCCTGCTTGGAGAGCGCGTACCGGATGAACTCGCGGACGAGCGGATCACCGGCCTGATTGGGGCTCCGGTTCACGTAGATCAACAGGAACCGGGACAGCGGATACTTGCCAGAGTACGCGTTCGCCTGGGTGGCCTCGACGCAATCGCCTTCCTTCTCTGCCAGGGGCACGGGGCGCACGCCGGCGGTGGCATAGCCGATCCCACTGTAGCCGATCGCGAACCGATCGACGGTGACGCCCTGCACGACGGCAGCGGATCCCGGCTGTTCCTTCACCTCGTCCTTGTAGTCGCCGTTCTTGAGGACGTGCTCCTTGAAGAAGCCGTACGTGCCGGAGGCCGAGTTGCGGCCGTAGAGGCTGATGGGCCTGCTGGCCCATTCGCCCGTGAGTCCGATCTGGCCCCATGTCTTGACGTCCTCGCGGTGACCCGCGCGCCGGGACTTCGAGAAGATGGCGTCGGTCTGCGCCATCGTGAGGCACTTGATCGGGTTGTCTTTGTTGACGAAGACGGCAAGCGCGTCAACGGCGACCCGCATCTCCGTCGGTTTATACCCGTACTTGCGCTCGAACTGGTCGACCTCGGTCGCGCGCATCTGCCGCGACATTGGGCCCAGTTGGGCTGTCCCGGCGATCAGGGCAGGCGGTGCGGTGCTGGAACCCTTGCCCTCGATCTGAATCCGGACGCTAGGATAGTACCTGCTGAAGCCCTCGGCCCAGAGTGTCATCAGGTTGTTGAGCGTATCCGACCCCACGCTGGACAGGTTTCCGCTGACGCCTGAGACCGACCGGTAGTTCGTGAGCAGCGAATCCACCTTGACCTGCCCGGCGGCCGGAAGCACGCCGGACGCGACGATGAGCGTGAGTGCGGTTGCGACCCACGCGGCGATCATGCCTGCTTTGCGCATACCAACCTCCAAAGAGTCTTGGTATCTGCCGGAAGAAGGAGAGCAGGCGAGGTCCAACCGTATCTTCTCTTCTCTTCCGGCAACTCCAGCGTAGAAGCCAGAGGTCAAACGCAGGTGATATGAAGGCTACAGGTATGTGAAGACCAGGTGAAATCTCGGGGGTCACGTGACAGGATCGGGCGCGTGCCGTAGCATCATGCCGGGGGTGGCGCATGCTGCTCGCGCTCGATATCGGCAACGCCAACGTCAAGATGGGGGCGTTCCAGGGGGAGGATCTGGTGGCGTCGTGGCGGATGGCGACCGACCCGCGCCGCATGCCCGACGAATACGC
>JBOGSE010000823.1:0-1115 GCA_050694895.1 bacterium
CGCGATCTGGACGGGATCGAGGCCTACATCGCCGCCGACAACGTAAGCCCGTAGGATGGGCTAAACAACGTGCAGCCCATCAATCGCGAATGATGGGCTTCGTGCCTCAGCCCATCCTACGGAACTCACAATACCCACCGCGTACCCAGTCCATTACCTTACTGATGAATAACTAGCGAGTTGCGATTCAACTCGATAAAAGAGTGGGTCATGAACGCGGCGGCGATACCGGGCGCGTGGGTTATGAACAGGGCTTCCAACTCGGCGTTGGTGATATTTCCGGTGGATACCAAGAGAAGTTTGTACGGCCTGCGGGCGACGATAAACGAGTTGACGAAATCGGTATCCTTGGTGACGACCACGCGGCTTTCCAGTTCGGAGAGGCGGTTGATCTCTGTGTCCGTAGTACGGTTTCCATGCGCCAACTCCAAGGTGTGAACGGCGTCGCAACCCGCCTCCCGCAGATGCAGCACAAGCCGTCGCGGGAGCTGTGCATCGACAATGAATCTCACGCCGCGTGGGGCTGAATGCGCTTCACTTGCGCGAGCCGCGCCGCAAAGGCGAGGGCGGCGAGAATATCCTCGCGTTCCAGATCTTTGTAGTCCTCCAGAACCTCGTCGATGCTCATCCCGGAACTCAAGAGTTCAAGGATCACCTCGACGGGATAACGCAAGCCCCGAATGCAGGGTCTGCCGTGGCAGATATCCGGGTCGATGGTGACGCGGGTTTCAATGTTCATAGATAGCCGGTAATGTCACAACACTAGTTCCAAGTATAACCCAATCCATCGTCAGCCCGACGCCACCCCTCATACCCGCCTCAAGGCGCGCCGCAAGCTTTGGCGCTAGTCCGGCTCACGCGGCTTTCGTTTTCACGCCCAAGTTGCGCGCAGATATAACGGCCTGCGTCGATTAATTTATTGAGATCAACACCGGTCTCGATCCCCATGCCGTGGAGCATGTAGACCACATCCTCGGTCGCGACATTACCGCTCGCGCCCGGGGCGTAGGGACAGCCGCCGAGCCCGGCCACCGAGGCATCGACCACTTCGGCGCCGAGCTCGAGACAGGCCAGGATGTTGGCGAGTGCTTGGCCACGGGTGTCGTGGAAATGTA
>JBOGSE010000824.1:0-1243 GCA_050694895.1 bacterium
GGCGATCTTGTGGTGGGACGCGGATGGTCCGGAGAACGATGGCCACACCGATCTCTCTTGTGGGGGCGGTGGACGGGAGCCCATTGCCATTGCGCGCGTATTCGCGAGCCACCTGGCTCCGGGTGTGGTGGCGTGTGTGGACGATTCGGGTGCCCCCGGCGGGTGGATGTGCCGTACAGCGGATGGCGTGTGGACGGAACCAGGTTCCTGAGTGAGGAATCTCGTCCACTTTGACATCGCTGAACCGAACGGGCACGTCTCGATAACCTCGATGCCTGCGGTAGGTGAAGAAGCCATCTTCTCGGAGAACTTCTTGCTGAACCGCGCCGAGAGAGAAGTCCCGGGAGTCGTGACTCACAACCCCCTCGCAGTTGGCGTCCTCATCACTCTGACCCCATTTGTCGGCCCCCCTAAGACTTTTCGGATCGACTCGGTCGGTGACTACGACGACCCCGTGAGCGGTCCTCGGGACGCGGATGGTCCGGAGAACGATGGCACCACAAGATCGCCTCACCGGCCTCGTTGCCGGGGGAGTAGTATGCCTTGTTGCACTCGCCCCGGGTCAGGCTGAGGGCCGCGAACTCGACCCCCGTCGCTGCGTCGAGGAAGTGGAGGCCCCCGGGATGCATGGTAGTGAAGTGGGGAAAGTGGTCGCTCCCATCGAATACCGCGCCTCCGTGCCCGACCGTGCCACATGCGGCCCCAGTTTGGAGCGCACCAGGACCCGGGGGATTACCGTCCGACGTCTCGGGGCCATCGCCCTTGTCGATCACGATCACATATGGGCTGCCATTGGGCTGCGTAAGACCGTCAATCCGCTCGAACTCGACGTAAGCGAGCACGCTCGGCGTGGTGTCCATGTACTCCATGAACGCGCATGAGTAGGCCTCGCGGTCGCCGAAGTCCCATCCGGGGTTGGCCGGGACGAACGGGACCGAGTCGAACGTGAACCGAACACCATCCCCGAGCTTCTGCTGGAACATGATCTTGACTGGATCACGCGGAGCTGGGTCGAGACCAGGAACGGCCACCGCGGCCCCACCACCAACGAGCACCAGCGCGGATGCGAACACCAGGGCACGTATCATGCCGATCCTTTCCTTAATTTCCAAAGATATCGAGGTCTCCGGCGTTGATCTGGAACTGCCCCTGCGCACCGAAGTTCGTTACCACTACCTTGCGCCATATGGCGCTCCCCACGGCCGTGATATCGACCGCGGCGCCGCCGGAGGTCGTGGCCACC
>JBOGSE010000825.1:0-5716 GCA_050694895.1 bacterium
CGCTCGCGGCCGATGACCGGGTCGAGCTTGTTGTCGCGGGCGAGTTTGGTCAGGTCGCGGCCAAACTCATCCAAGGTGGGTGTCTTGCTGGCCTGTTTGGTGTAGGACGTCGTGCCTTCTTCGCCCAGCAGATAGACGACCTGGGCGCGGACGCGATCGAGATCGGCGCCCATCGCCTCCAGCACACGCGCCGCGACGCCTTCGCCCTCACGGATCAGGCCGAGCAGCAGATGCTCGGTTCCGATGTAGTTATGGCCGAGCCGGCGGGCTTCGTCGAGGGCGAGCTCGAGGACTTTCTTGGCGCGCGGCGTAAACGCCACTTCTTCATGCGGCGATCGCTCACCGCGGCCAATCGCGCCTTCGATCTCGGCACGAACGCGCTCGGGGCTGATATTCAGGCTCTCGAGGACTTTGCTGGCGACCCCTTCACCTTCGCGAATGATCCCCAACAAAATATGCTCGGTTCCCACAGCGCTATGGTTGAGGCGCTTCGCCTCTTCCTGAGCGAGGATGATGACGCGGCGAGCGCGCTCTGTGAACCGTTCAAACATTGCCACCGCACACTCCTCTCTTCCGGTTGAGAGGATCACATCTCGCAGGCACGGATTCTGCCTGCGCTGACCTCACTCCTGCTGGCCGCCATCCCAAGCCCTTCGGGTGGGGCCCTCACTCACTAATACGGTCCGACGCCCGGAGAAGATTCCCGACGGTCCATCTCTCACCGCCGGGACGAGGACCGCCTTCCGTACTAAGTTGTACCCAAATGCCCCCACGGGCTGACTTCCGGTGAGACTGACTATTGCCTGATCTCGAGAATTGTGTACTTGAGGGTACCGGCCGGCACGCGGATGGTGACGGTGTCGCCTTTCTTTCTTCCGATCAACGCCTGACCTACCGGGGACTCGTTGCTGATCCGATCTCGCAGCGGGTCCGCTTCCGCCGAGCCTACGATCATGTAGGTGATCTCGTCACCGGCGGCCAGGTCGTTCAAGCGCACCGTGGAGCCAACCGTGACCGCATCTGAGGGGCTGGCGCTGTTGTCGATGACGCGGGCGTTTCGGAGCATCTGCTCAATCTGGAGGATGCGCCCTTCGACAAACGCCTGCTCGTTCTTCGCGTCGTCGTATTCGGCATTCTCGGCCAAATCCCCAAACGCCTTGGCCTGCTTGATCCGCTCGGCCACCTCTTTGCGCTTTGTGACCTTGAGGTGCTCGAGCTCTTCCTCAAGCTTTTGCAGACCCGCCTTGGTGAGAATTGTTTCCTTCTCGCCATCGATACTCTTGGGCGGTAGGGACGTCGCGGTCTTCTTCGTGGTCTTTTTGGCGTTTTTCATCAGGAAAACCCGCTGCTACAACGGCTACCGACCGCCGCGCACCAGCCACGGCGGTCGGTGTGACTGTCCCTGAGTATAGCGATGCGACATTCCTCCGTCAAGCAAACGAGGACCACCGCTCCCTCAGTGACGCCGAGAACTCGCGCGATGCGGTCGTCATCTTTGATCGCTACGCCGTCGGTGTGAGACGTTCGACCCTCGGGCGAAATCCCACGCGCCGGATTAACTCTAGATAGTCCTCAGCGCCGAGATCCTCCGGCCGGCGGCCGGACAGCGCGACCAGCGTGGCCTGGATAAGATTGGTGGCGAATGACCGCCCGTCCATCTCGGGCGTGGTCGTCACCAGCAGCGCCAGCCTCCGGCGACGCAAGTCGTCAAGATCGGCAGGAGTGATTGTCTGGGTCAGTATTGTCTTGCCCGACAGATCCTCGGGCATGTGTCGCTGGATATAATGATAATCCCCGGCGATCATCTCCGCCCACCGGTAGGCTCGCCCGAACTTGGGCGTCACCTGCTCCTGCTTGCTGCCGGTCGGATAGAGCCACGTGTATGGCAGCCGGGTGAGCACGGGCAGCAAGAGTGCGGCCAGCACCTTGATCGTCGTCAGGCCGCGCAGGGCGATTGGGATCCCCAGCCCGAACATGAAGTCACCGAACACGACATTGGCCCCGGCCTGGACGAAGGCCTCGGCCATGCTGTACCGATCCACGGCCGCCACCAGCAGCACGCGGCGTCCGCGGATCGAGAGACCAACCTCGTCGGGGAGGACCTTCGTAATGATGTGCCGCTCCCAGCTTTCCTTGACGCCGCTCCCGTCCACAACTGGTGTGCGCATCCCCTGCACGGCACGCACGGCATCGCGAATGTAGTAACGACGGCCGCCTGCCACAAGGGCCAGATTGATGCCGCCAAGCCCGATCGCGTCGACTTTTCCGTCGAGTTCGCGCAGCTTCTGGCAGAATGCCTTATAGTCGCCGTTGGTGCCGATGCGCTCGATGATGAACTGTTGACCGAGCAACTCCGTCTCGACACGGTGGTCACCCCGGCTCGACCCCAGACTGACGCTGACGACGTGGCGAGCACGCTGCACGGTGGGAGCGTGGTTCTTGACGCTACCCGGAGGGTTCCTGCCCGCGGCCCTGCCGCGCGTCGCGCGCGGGAGCCTGCTGAAGAACCGCAAGATCGCCTGCCACCACGCGCCGCACGTCGCCGGCAGGCAGCCGAATGCGGAGCGCGCCGTCCGGATCGGCGCCGTCCGCGATGCCTTCAATCGTCCCGCCTTGAGTGTCCGCGACGATCCGGGTCCCGCGGGTGGCATCGCGCGCCGTCCACGCGTCCAGGACCTGCGGCCCCCCCTGAGCCCACGCCGCGTACCATGCGGCGACCCGCACATGCAGGGTCTCGAGAAGAACGTCGAGACCGATCGTCCGGCCGGCGATGTCGTGCAGCGATGCCGCCCCGAGACGAATGGCATGCGGCAGCGCCTCGGCCGGCACGTTGGCGTTGATCCCGATCCCGACCACGACAGCGTTCGATGCCCCTTCTAAGAGAATCCCGGCCACTTTGCGGCCGTTGATCACGATATCGTTGGGCCACCGGATCGCCGATCGAATGCCAGCGACTTCGTCGACCGCCTCGCATGCCGCGACCGCCACGGCCAGACTGAGCCGCCCCCAACCGGCGTCACGCGCCGGCCGAAGCACAAACGAGCACCACAGGCCTCCCGGAGGAGAGGACCACGTGCGGCCGTGCCGGCCGCGCCCCTGCGTCTGGCAGCGCGCGACCACCACCGTCCCCTCTGGAAGTCCGGCATCGGCCAGTACCCGCGCCAGGTCGTTCGTCGAACCGAGTTCGCCGATACGGATCAGCGGCGCGCCAAATCGCGGTGTCGCGTCAGCCTGCGGCATTGACGACGACATGCCCTCGCTTGATCACGTGCGAGGGCAGCAGCGCCCCGGCCGCCATCGCGATTTCGCGATGGTCGGCGACATCGAAGACCAGCAGGTCGGCCGCTTTGCCGGCCGCCAGGCTGCCCACCTCTTCTTCCATGCCGATCGCCCAGGCCGCGTTGATCGTCGCGCCGGCGATCGCCTCCGCCGGCAGCATCTTCATGCCGGTACAGGCCAGGCCGATCACAACCGGCATCGACCATGTCGGCGACGATCCGGGATTGAAGTCGGTCGCGAGTGCGACGGCCACGCCGAGTTCGATCATCCGCCGGGCCGCCGCATAGCGCAGGCCGAGAAAGAGCGCTGTGCTGGGGAGCAACACCGCCATTGTGCCGACGCGGGCCATGGCCACGAGCCCGGTCTCGGCGGCATGCAAAAGGTGATCGGCCGAGGCCGCTTCCATTTCCGCTGCCAGCTGCGCCCCACCACGGTCGCCGAATTCGTCGGCATGCAGCTTCGGGGTCATGCCCAACGCCGCGCCGGCTTCGAGCACCGTCCGGCCCTGTTCGATGGTGAACGCGCCATCATCGCAAAAGGCATCGCAGAATTCGGCCAGGTCTTCCTCCGCCACGGCAGGCAGAATCTCACGCGTCACGAGATCGACATACGCATCCGGGTTGCCGGCAAACTCGGGCGGCACCGCGTGCGCGGCCAGTACCGTCGGCACGAGATCAACCTCGTGGGTGGCCGACAACCGGTGGGCCGCCCGCAGCTGCTTGAGCTCATCGGCCACCGAAAGCCCATAGCCACTTTTTGCCTCCACGGTCGTCGTGCCGCAGCGCAGCATGCGGGTCAGACGCGCCGCACCAAGCCGTACGAGCGTGTCCTCATCGGCCGAGCGCGTCGCCGCGACGGTCCGCAGAATTCCGCCGCCGGCGGCCGCGATTTCCAGGTAGGTGGCCCCGCGCAGGCGCGCTTCAAACTCATCGGCCCGTGACCCGGCGAAGATCAGATGCGTGTGTGGATCGACGAAGCCCGGCAGGACCACACGCCCGCTCGCGTCGATGACGGTAGCCCCGGCGTCCAGACGCACGCTGTCGCGCACCTGCGCCGTCGGTCCGACCGCGACGATCTGCCCGTCTGCCGCCGCGATCGCGCCGTCGGCGACCATCCCCAGGTCGCGTAGCGCCGCGCCCGTGCGCGGGCGATCGTTGGAGCCGGCAAGCGTGAGGAGTTCGGCGGCGTGCTCGACCAGCAGATCGGCGGACTGCATCCTTTGAGGCTACTCCATCAGGTGGGCCTCGAGCACCTGGGCACGCTCGAAATCTCGGAGGCGCAAATGAGCCCGGGCCACGTCCAGGAGCGCATCGAGCGGCACCAGACCGACGATCTCGCTCTCGGAGATGTCGACGCCGTGCTCACCGGCTTCACGCCGGACGGCGTCGAAGACCCGGGCCATCGAGGTCGTGGCAGTGTCCAGCAGGTTGATTGAGACCTGCGCGGCACCTGAGGTGGCCCGCACCCCCATCGCCTGAACAGCCGGCAGCCCGCCGCTGGATTCACGGATGCGCCGCGCGATGGTGCGTGCGACCGCAAGGTCGCTCGTCGACAGGTTGATGTTGTACGCGATCAGCGGTGTTCTCGCGCCGACCACCACCGCGCCCGCGGTCGGGTGCGGGCGGCGGTCGCCAAGATCCGGGGCCCAGCCATCCTGCGTCATCTTCTCTGCGAGGCCCTCAAACTCGCCTTTCCGGATATCCGGGAGCCGCACCCGGTGTGGCGCCGAGGCGGCGGCGGCGTAGAAGTAGATCGGCACCCGAAGGCGCGTCCACACCTCTTCCCCCACACGTCGCGCAAGCGCAACGCAGTCCGCTATCGTCGTCGCCGCGATGGGCACGAAAGGGATGACATCGACCGCGCCCAGCCGCGGGTGTTCGCCCGAGTGCGCGCGCATGTCGATGAGTTCCACCGCGCGGGCGGCCAGCGCCACCGCGGCGCGGCCTACCGCGTCCCCCTCGCCGGCAAACGTAATCACGCTGCGGTTGTGGCTCTCATCGGACTGCACGTTCAGCAGCCTGACCCCTTCAACGTCCCGTACGGCAGAGACAACCGCGTCGATGACGTCCTGGCGCCGGCCCTCGCTGATGTTCGGGACGCATTCTACGAGCGGAGCGGGCACTGCGAGACCCTCGCACGGCGTTTGGTAGCGTTAGGTTCGTCGCTGCGGCAGGTTCTCCTAGACCGAACATCCAACTCCCATAGCCGATCCCATGTCCGCCGCCAGAATCGATCGCCGATCGCCGGACCCGCTACGGCGTGTGCGTTTGAGCCGGCTGCTGGCGCTCGTTCTCCGCCACCGGCCCGAGGAGGTCGGGCTCACCCTCGACGCCGGCGGCTTTGCCCCGCTGGAGGCCCTGGCACAGGCCCTTGCCGCGCAGCCCGGGTGGGCCGCAGTCACCGCGGCCGACGTCGTGGCCGTTGCGGAAGCCGATCC
>JBOGSE010000826.1:0-9003 GCA_050694895.1 bacterium
CCTTCCTGTGGAAACACACCAAACGGCGTCGCCACCTGGGCACGGACGCTGATATTGACGACAGCCGGCCGTGCGCTCTGGACGACGCGCACGATGGCCGACTCTTCCCGTTCGAAGACGCGTGGGCCTGAAACGGCCGGAGGCGCAGCGCCCGCGATCGACGGCGGGGTCGCGCCCGGAGCGCTGCCGGGGGCACCCGCTTGCGGGTCCGGCGCGCCGGGCGGAGGCGGCGTGCCCGGGTCTGCCGGCGCGACCGCGGGTGGCGACTGGGCGGCGATCCTCGGTCCGGCCACCCGATCGTACAACGGTCCGAGAAACGCCCCGACCGCGGCGCCAACCAACAAGACGCCCAGGATCGCAAGGCCGCGTGGGCCGATTCCTCTTGGTCCCTGAGGATCACTCGACACGCCGGATGCCTCCTCAAATCATGCGCCGTTCTGGGCCAGCCCGGTCTGGAGGAGACCGCAGGAACTCGCGCGACACTCAACAGTCCTCATTATACAATCCCCTCACGCCGCTGCGTCGAAACTCAGTGTACTCTTGGGGCAAGCCTGGTGACTACGACCGGCAGGGAGCCCGTTTGGAGGAGGGAACTGCAGGAATTGCCCTGGCCAGCCTGATACGGAAGTATACTGCCGGAGGACACGGTGCTATGATCACACTTTCAACTCAGCAGGAGACACGCGCAAGCACCCTGCATCGCGGCGCGCTGGCTGCCGACGCCCTGGTGCGCGGTGAGCTACCCGAATATTGGGAATGGTGGGACGCGAGCGGCGTTGATGTAGTCAGCATCCTCAGAGTCGCCTCATGATCACCTGCCCGCGATGTGGAAAAGAGAATCCGCCCGAGGCGCAGTTCTGCATGCGCTGCGGGATGGCGCTCTTTCGAGCGTGCCCCAATTGCAAGACCAACAACCCCCTGGACGCGCAGTTCTGCCTGCGGTGCGGAACGCCGCTGGGGGAGGCCGTCCAGGTTGAGCGACGGGTGCTGAGCGTCCTGTTTGCGGATCTAGTCGCCTCCACCCCGCTGGCCGCGCGCCTCGATCCCGAAGCGACGCGGGTGATTCAGGGCGAGTACTTCGCCGCGATGCGGGAGGAAGTCGTGCGGCATGGCGGCGTGGTGGAGAAGTTCATCGGCGACGCCGTGATGTCCGTGTTCGGTCTTCCCGTCGCGCACGAGGACGACCCCGAGCGCGCGGTCCGGGCGGCCGTGGCGATGCAGGGGCGGATGCCTGCGCTCAATGCGGGCCTGCACGCCGACCTGCACATCCGCATCGGCATTAGCACGGGCGAGGTGATCGCCGATCCCCGGGCTGTTGCCGCGGGCGAGTTCATGGTCACCGGCGACGTGGTGAATTTGGCCGCGAGGCTTCAGCAACAGGCGCCGCCCGACGGCATCGTTGTCGATGACCGGACGCAGGGGACGACCCGCCGGCACGTGGACTACCAGCCGTTGCCTCCCGCCAGCGACGGTGATCTCAAAGGCCGGCCCCGCTGGCAGGTCGCGAACCTGGCGGAGGCCCCGGCATCCGGAAGGCGGCTGCGCGCCTCACTCGTTGGACGTGAGGATGAGCTACGGTTCCTGCTGGCGCTGTACCAGCGCGTGGTCGACGGCCGGAAACCGCACCTCGTGACGATCCTCGGGGCGGCGGGTGTCGGAAAAACTCGGCTAGTCGATGATGTGCTGGAACGCCTTCGGGAAGCCCAGTCGCCCCCTCAGGTGTTGCGCGGCCGGTGTCCGGCCTACGGAGAGGGCCTGACGTACTGGCCACTCGCCGAGATGCTGAAGGACGAGTGCGGCATCAAGGATAGCGATCCCCCAGAGGTGATGAGCGAGAAGCTTCGGGTTGGAATCATGGCCGTCTGCGAGCCGGCACTCGGCGCCGCCGAAAGCGAGCGCATTGTCGCGGACCTGGCACCCATGCTCGGGGTCACGATCCCGGCGCGATCCTCCGGCGGCGCGCACGACCGCCGATCGTCCGCCGATGCCCTGCTGCTGTCGCTGCGCGCGTTCCTCATGGCCAAGGCTTCCCGAGGGCCACTGCTTCTTGCATTCGAAAATCTGCACTGGGCCGAGCAGAGCCTCCTCGAGCTGCTGACGCACCTGGCGATGCGCGGCGGCGATGGTCCGATCCTGATCCTCTGTCTGGCGCGGCCGGAGCTGCTGGAGCAGCATCCCGACTGGGGTGCGGGTATCCGCAACTACACGGCGGTCGCGCTGGCCCCGCTCGACCACGGCCTCAGCCGCCGGTTGATCGCCGAGTTGTTGAAGCATCGGCCCGCCCCCGCCAACATCTACGACGTCATCCTGGCGAAGGCGGAGGGCAATCCGTTCTTCATCCAGGAGATTCTTTACATGCTGGTCGAGACAGGGGCGCTGGTCCGTGAAGGAGACGGGTGGCGCTGGGCGGCGCCTCCACTGGAGATCCGCATCCCGGACACGATCCACGGCATTCTGGCCTCGCGGCTCGACCTGCTCTCCGCGCTGGAGAAGCGCGCCATTCAGGACGCGTCGATCGCGGGCCGCGCCTTCTGGCTCGGCTCGCTTGTCGCCACGAGCGAGTTGACCCCGGCCGAGGCCGCGGCCGCCCTGCGCAGGTTGCTGGATCGGGACCTGGTGGAAGAGCGGGCGGCATCGTCGATAGCCGAGGAGCGCGAGTTTACGTTCACGCATGCGCTGATCCGCGAGGTGGCGTATGCCAGCGTCCCCAAGGCCTCACGTAGCGACCGGCACATCCGCTTCGCCGACTGGCTCGCCCGCACGGTCGGCGGGAGGGAAGGCGAGTTTCTTGCGGCGCTCGCGGCTCACCGGGAGCATGCCTGGCGCTACAAGGTCGAGACTGGCGACCGGGCCCCCGAGCTCGCCCGGTCGGCGATCGCGGCGCTGCGCCAGGCCGGGGCGCGGGCGGCGGCGCTGAGGACGTTTCCCGAGGCCCGGCGCATGTTCGACCGTGCGCTCTCAATCGTGAAGAACGCGGGACTCGTAGACGACATCGCGCTGCTCCTGGATGTGTTGACAGAGCGGACCGAGGTCGCGAAATGGATGTCCCTCCCCGACCTGGTCTTCAAGGATACGGACACCGTGCTCCGGCTCGCGCCGACGATCGGGAGGGACGATCTGCTGGCCCGCGCCTGGCTGAACCGCGCCATCGCCGAGTGGGATCGCAGCCGGCTTCAGCCGGCCGAAGAGGCCCTGCATCGAGCCCTGGAGTTGTTCGGGAAGCTGAACGACCGGCACGGTCAGGCTGAGGCGTTGGAGGTTCTGGCATGGATTACCGACGACCTCCGGGGAAAACTCTCCCGCGCGCAGGACGCGTACATGCAGGCCCAAGACCTCTACCGGGAGTTGGGCGATGGCCAGGGGATGGCCCGCACAATGGCCTTGCGGGCTCACTCCCTGCTGAATGGCGGCAACCTGATTGAGGCGAGAGCCTTGTTCACGCTCGCGGCCCAGACGGCCCGAACGCACCACGAGCGGCTCAGCGAGGCCTGGAGCGTGCTCGGTCTCGCCAAACTGGCGCACCTGGCCGGCGACTCCGAGGAGGCCGTCCGCCTGTATCATGAGGCGATCGCCCTTCGTCAGGCGCTCGGCGATCCGATGATGGAGGCCAATGTGCGCCGCAATCTCGGCATGCATCACCTGCGGTGGGGCAGGCTGGATGAGGCGGAGCAGGAATTTCAGACTGCACGCGCCCTGCGCTGGGAGCACGGCGCGAAGTTCGAGAACACCATGCTGCTGCGTGGGCTCGCGGAGGTCTCCCTGGCCCGCGGCGACGTGCTCGCCGCGGCAGAATACGCCGAGCAGGCCATGGCAGGCCTCTCCGAGCAGGACGAGATCAGCAGGGAGACCGTGGCGGCAACCCTGGGAAAGGTCCGCGCCGCGCAGGGCCGGGCCGACGATGCCGAAGCCCTCTTCCGTGAGAGCATTTCCATCCTGGAGCGCAAGGAATATCGGATCGATCTGGCAACCTCGCTTCTCAAGTACGGGGAGGCGCTGCTGCTTCTCAATCAGCCCGATCGGGCCCGCCTGCCCCTGGAACGCGCCCGCGACCTCTTTGCCACGATTGGCGCCACGCACCTGGTGCGCGAGGCCGAGGCCCGTCTGGCCTCGGCTGGCGGCGTCGCCCAGCCTGCGGTATAATCCTGGGAAGACTGGCGGGCGGTTACGCCCGCCGATCTGCTGTTCGGCGAGGCGCACATGCTGAACTGGCTGCGCCGTCCAAAGTACACCTCCGTTGAGCGCCGCGATATCCCGGCCGGCTTGTGGGCGAAATGCGCCCGCTGCGGGGCGGTCATCTACCACCGGGAGCTCGAGCGCAGCCTTCGGGTCTGCCCAAAATGCGGCCTGCACAACCGTCTGTCGGCAGAGGACCGCCTGGCGATCACACTCGACGAGAACTCCTTCGTTGAGCTCGATGCGACCCTGACGTCGGGCGATCCGCTCCGCTTCGACGGCTACCGAGAGAAGCTGGCCGAGGCCAGGGCAAAGACCGGAAACTCCGATGCCGCGATCATCGGCATCGGGATGATCGACGGTTACCGCACGGCGGTGGGCGCCCTCGATTTTCCGTTCATGGGCGGATCGATGGGCTCGGTCGTGGGCGAGAAGGTCACGCGGATCGCCGAGCGGGCGCTGGCCACGAAGCTGCCCCTTGTCCTCTTCTCGGCATCGGGCGGCGCCCGCATGCAGGAAGGCGCGCTGTCCCTGATGCAGCTCGCGAAAACGAGCGCGGCCATCGGGCGCCTCCACGACGCGCGGCTGCCGTACCTGTCGGTGATGTGCGACCCCACGACCGGCGGTGTCACCGCGAGCTTCGCCTTTCTGGGCGACGTGATCCTGGCTGAGCCTGGCGCGCTGATCGGCTTCGCCGGGCGGCGTGTCATCGAGCAGACGATCCGTCGAACGCTGCCTGAGAATTTTCAGACCGCCGAGTTCTGCCTCGAGCACGGGCTCATCGACATGGTCGTCCCGCGCGTGCAGATGCGACCGACGCTGGCCCGATTGTTGCGCTTCTTCGGCGCACCCCGGGTGGCGCCGGCACCGACGGCCGCAGACGAGATGCCTGCACCAGTAGGCGCCTCTGATCTACAGACTTCTGAGGAGCCGTAGCGGTGGGAGCCGTCCTCCCCGAACATGATCGGGACGCAGAAGCGAGAGCCGCTGCGCTCGAAGCCGAGCTCGCGGGGGTCGTGCGCGACCTGGACGGGCTGCAGCGTCGCGGCGACAAGGAGTCGCAGGACGGCGCGGTGCGGCGCACCCTCGAGGGCCGCGCTGAGCGGTTGCGGGCAGCGCTGCAGGACACGCGGACGGCATGGCAGGCGGTGGCCCTCGCGCGGCATCTGCAGCGGCCCAAGGCCCAGGAGTTCGTCGGCGCCCTCCTGACCGACTTCACCGAACTCCACGGCGATCGCGCGTTCCGCGACGACCCCGCGATGATGGCCGGAGTGGGATGGTTCGAGGGACGGCCCGTGGCCGCCATCGCGCCGTACAAGGGCAAGGACACCCGCGAGAACATCGCCCACAACTTCGGGATGCCGTACCCCGAGGGATACCGCAAAGCCCTGCGCGTCATGAAGCTCGCCGAGAAGTTTGGTTACCCGATCATCAGCATCGTCGATACGCCCGCGGCGTATCCCGGCGATGCCGCGGAGGAGCGCGGCCAGGCCGAGGCCATTGCCCGGAACATCGAGGAGATGACGCGGCTGCGCGTCCCCGTGCTGGTCGTCATCACCGGCGAGGGCGGCAGCGGCGGGGCGCTGGCGATCGCGGTCGGTGACGCGGTCCTGATGCTGGAGAATGCCATCTACACCGTGATCCCGCCCGAAGGCTGCGCGGCGATCCTGTGGCACGACGCGATGAGGGCGCGCGAGGCCGCGGCGGCGCTCCGTCTCACAGCGATGGATCTGGTCACGCTGGGGATCATCGACGAAGTCATCCCCGAGCCGCGCGGCGGGGCGCATCTCGATGTTGAATCCACCTTCGCCGCGGTGCGCGACACACTGAGCCGGCACCTGGCAGCGCTCGATGCGATGCCTGCGGACGCCCTGGTGGAGCGCCGGTACGCCAAATACCGACGCATGGGATACTATGAGGAACAGGTATGACCGACCGCATCGATTTTGATCAGGTCCGCGAGGTCGTCCGCATCGCGGCGGAGTCTGACGTCGCCGAGCTCGAGATCGAAACGCCCAACCTGAAAGTCCGTGTCCGCAAGGCGGGCGGCGGTCCGGTCCACGTCCAGATTCCCGCCTCGGGTACGGCGGACCCCCACAATCCCATCCAACCACCGCCCGGGGGTGCCGTGACGCCCGGCGCGACGACGGCCGGGGGGAATCACCTGATACCGGCGGTGGCGCCGATGGTCGGCACCTTTTACCGCGCGGCATCGCCAGATGCCGCGCCCTTCGTCAAAGAGGGAGACCTCGTTGACGAAGGCCAGGTGATCTGCATCATCGAAGCGATGAAACTCTTCAACGAGATCCAGGCCGAAGTACCCGGCCGGGTCGCCAAGGTGCTCGTCGAGAACGCCACGCCCGTCGAATACGGGCAACCGCTCTTCCTCCTGGACACGTCCGCCGCGCGGAGTTAGCCGTGTTCCGCAAGGTGCTCGTCGCCAACCGCGGGGAGATTGCCGTCCGCGTAATCCGAGCGTGCCATGAAATGGGTATCCGCACCGTCGCCGTGTACTCCGAGGCCGACCGAACCTCACTGCACGTCAGGCTGGCCGACGAGGCGTTCTGCATCGGTCCCGCGGCCCCGGCCACGTCATACCTCAACATCCCCAACATCATGGGCACGGCCGAGCTCCTTGGTGTCGACGGCATCCATCCCGGCTATGGCTTTCTCGCCGAGAACGCGCACTTCGCGGAGATCGTCGCGGACTGCAAGATGGCGTTTATCGGCCCGCCGCCTCGGGCCATCGAGGCCATGGGCAACAAATCCGCGGCCCGGGAGCGCATGCAGAAAGCCGGCGTGCCGGTGGTTCCCGGGAGCAGCGGGGCGGTTGCCGGCGAGGGGGACGCGCGTGAGGTCGCCCGGATGGTCGGGTTCCCACTCATCATCAAGGCGGCCGCCGGGGGCGGAGGGCGTGGGATGCGCATCGTGCACACGCCCCAGGATCTGGACGTGGCGCTGCAGACTGCTCGCGGCGAGTCGGAGGCCACCTTCGGCGACGGACAGGTGTACATCGAGAAATACATCGCCGAACCCCGCCATATCGAGGTGCAGATCCTCGCCGACCGGCACGGAAACGTCGTGCACCTGGGCGCCCGCGACTGCTCGATCCAGCGGCGCCACCAGAAACTGATCGAAGAGTCCCCGCCGCCGCGGCTGCGCGATCGCACCCTCGCCGGGCTCACGCACGCCGCCGTCCGCGCCGCGCGGGCCATCGGGTATGTGAACGCCGGGACCGTTGAGTTCCTCGTCGACGCGCACGACAACTTCTACTTCATGGAGATGAACACGCGGATCCAGGTCGAGCATCCGGTGACCGAGATGGTGACCGGCCTCGATCTGGTGAAAGAACAGATCCGCATTGCCGCCGGCGAACGGCTGCTGTTTGGGCAGCGGGATGTCGAGTGGCGCGGACACGCGCTGGAGTGCCGGATCAATGCCGAAGATCCCCGGCACGACTTCCGGCCCTCACCCGGTGTGATCACGGCCTTCCACGCGCCGGGCGGTCCGGGGGTGCGCGTGGACACCCACTGCTATCCGGGGTATGCGATCCCGCACCACTACGACTCGTTGATCGCGAAAGTCATCACGTGGGGGCGCGACCGCAACGAGGCCATCGCGCGGATGCGCCGGGCTTTGAGCGAATTGGAGATCGGCGGCGTCCGGACGACGATCCCGTTCCATCTCCGGGTTATGGACAACGCCTTTTTCCGGCGCGGCGAAGTTTACACGAACTTCGTGCAGCGGCGCATCGAGCCCGACACACTCTAGACAAGCTAGGTAACGCAAGTCAAGATGCCGATCAGGCTGCAAGGAATTTGGACACGTTTGCTGGCTGCTTGGGCCGCCACGCGCCGAGGTTTCCCACTCTCGGGTTCCCCGGGCGGCGCGTTAGGGCTGAGGCTGGAATCCGCGCAATTCATCGGCACTGCTAGTGCATACGTCAAGCAACAGCTGGCTGACGTTGAAGAACGATTGCAGCGGCGCGGCTACATGCCGCGCTTGCTCATCCGGGAAGACGCAAATGCCAAGGAAGCCGTGCTCACCCGTGACATGGGGCTGCGACAACATAATGCGATCAACGAGGAAGAGCTGGATCGAGTCTCGCAGGTTGTGATTATCGGTAATGCCGGAGCCGGCAAATCGATGACGCTTTACCGTGCGTTCGCTATAGCCGCTCGACAGTTCCTGGCCGATCCCGCGCGACCGGTTCCCTTGGTGCTCGATTTAGGCGCTGACCTCGCTGTCGATATGGAAATTATGCCTGCCCTAAACCTCCGGCACCAAGGCCTGTTCTCCAGTGCGCTTGCGGAGCATTCGGCGGGTTGCGCGTTGTTCATCGACACACTAGACGAGGCCGTTCGGTATGCGCCTCAATTCATCAACACGCTGCGTCGATTCATTCACGACAACGGCCACCACCTGGCTCGGCTGGTCGTCACATGCCGACGGACGGCATGGGATTCTCAGTGGTCTCGTCCGCCGTTTGAGCCGACGATCTATCACCTGGACTACTTGGACCACGGAGCATATGAACGTTTACTACCAGTGGATGCGCAGCGAAGCGAATTCTACAAAGCTTGCGAAGCGCTTGGCGTCACTGATCTGCTGGATATTCCTTTCCATGGTTTCTACCTCGCCCGCCAGTTCTTGGAAGGGCGGGATCTACCAAATACCCGCCGGCGGCTGCTTGACCGCAGGATCTCCGACACTCTGCAAACATCCCCAGGCGGTCAGGCTGGACCAGCCGCGGACCGGCTGCGATTCCTCGCTCAGCAGCTGGCTTGTGTGGCCAGCTTCACCACAGGCACGACGTGGACGACTCAGGAG
>JBOGSE010000827.1:0-15912 GCA_050694895.1 bacterium
CTCCACAGGAGTGCTGGCTGCGCCGGTACCTCTTCGCGGCTCGGCAGGTAAAGGTCAACGAGCTCCACGCCGTGCTCACGCGCCTTCCTCGCCAAAGCGCCGTTGAACAGCACGGTCTGCCGGCCGACGACGTCAACCTGAGGGCCGCGGGCGAATCGGGGGGTCACCGCCAGGTCAGGCAGGAGGTTTGCGACAATCAGCGCGCTTGTTTCATGTCGCAGCCGGCCAAGAATGGCGTCGAGATTGTGCTCGTACTGGGCGACGGGGATACCACGGGTAATATCGTTCGGCCCGATCGAAAGCGTGACGAGATCCGGCCGCCGCTTGACGGCCCGATCGAGCTGCCGAGCCATCACGTCTGCCGAGGTAGCTCCGCCTACGCCAAGGTTCGTCACGCGGGCGTTCGGATACCTTGCACGCAGTCTCGCATGGAGCCGACTCACGTAGTTGAGATCGGGGCGGCTCGCACCGACACCCTCAACCGTGCTGTCCCCGAGGGCGACGTAGCGGATCGGCGCGTCGCAGTTGTCCAGCCCGACGCGAGGCCACCTATCGCGCTGCGGACTGCAGGCAGTCACCAGGACGACAGCCAGCGCGGCAAGGAGACGGCAAGCGATCACCACGACAAGTGTTTGCCGATCAGGGACGCGGCCATCCGCTCAGTTGGATGGCCAAGGCCCTGCGTAAGTGTGTCTGCACATTTCAAGGCTGACCCATCGTAGCCGAATCGCTAGCCGTCCCGGAGACCTTCCTGACTGTCCTATCCAGAACTGTGCGGCGGGGCGGACGGAGTGACCCAGTCTTGACGGCTCAGCGCGCGAGGCCTAACATTCCGTCAGTTCCATCCGCTGAACCTGTGGGACCCCGGAACCTGTTCGACCCTGGTAAGGAGGAGTAGGCCATGGTCAACCGTCGGGTGACTGGCATGCGGCCCCGAGTTGTCCACCTCATCAATCCGAAAACTGATTCGCTGACCACACGACCACTGTACCTGAATCGGGCTCTCTATTCGCCGCTCGCGGGCCTGCTGGCGGTCGCGGCAGGCATTCCGCGCGACCGCTACGAGGTGGTGCTGACCGACGAGAACATCGAGCCAATCGACTTCAACCTGAAGGCGGATCTGGTCGGCCTGTCCGCGATGACGAGCTACGTGAACCGGGGCTACGAGATCGCCGACGCGTTCCGGTCGCGCGGGGTGCCGGTCGTGATGGGTGGCGTGCACCCCAGCTTCATGCCGCAGGAGGCGCTCAAGCATTGTGACGCGGTGGTGATCGGGGAGGCGGAGCTGGTGCTCGGCAAGCTTCTCGACGATCTCGAGCAGGGCAGGATGCGCGGTCCCTACCGCGCGGACCGGCTGCACCCGATGGAAGGCTTGCCGATGCCACGGTATGACCTGCTCAAGAAGAACCGCTACGTCAACCGAACCTTCGTGCAAACCTCGCGTGGCTGCCACCAGGGCTGCACGTTCTGCGCCGAACCGCTGATGAACGGGCTGAAGTTCCGCTACCGTCCGGTCGCGGAAGTGATCCGGGAAATCGAGAACTGCGGCTCGCGCATGATTTCGATCAATGATGCCGACTTTTTCGGCACGCCGGAGCGCCCGAAGGAGGTCATGCGGGCGCTGAAAGGTCGCGGGGTTACCTGGCAGGCGGGCGTCACCTCGAAACTCGCGCAGGATGATCGGATGCTCGAGCTCGCCGCCGCGAGCGGCTGCACCTTGCTGAGCATTGGCTTCGAGTCGATCTCGCGCGCCACTCTGACGAGCGTGCACAAACACGTGAACCGTCCCGAGACCTTCGCCGGGCTCGTCGAAAAGGTGCACTCGTACGGCATCATGGTGTTCGGACTGTTCATGTTCGGCTTCGACGGCGACGACCCCTCGGTGTTTCGTGAGACGGCGCGGTTCAATATCGAGGCCGACTACGATGCCTGCGCGTATTCCGTCCTCACGCCATATCCGGGCACGCTGACGTGGTACGAGATGAAGAAGGCCAATCGCATCGTCTCGTTCGATTGGGAGAAGTACGATCAGGCAAACGTCGTCTATCGCCCCGCGCAGATGTCCGGCGACGAGCTCCGGCTGGGTCAGAATACGGCCTACGAGACGTTCTACGCGCTGTCGTCCATGGCCCGGCGTTTCCCGGTCCGCGGCGGCCGCCGTCGGCTCCAGTGGTCCATCTACAATCTGTTCATGAAGAAGGGCGCGGCGACCGATCGCAAGGATGCGGTCGCCGAGCCGACCGAGGCGCCCGACGTGATACCGATGCCGCCCATTCTTCCGCTCAAGCGGGAATGGCGCGAGGCGGTGCTGGAAGGGACAGGAGGCGCGCGCCCGGATCCTCAGTGAGCGCGCGCGACCGCGAAGGCGCTCGGGCTGACGATGCCCTTACGGAGCCGGCAGGTACGCGGAGAGCGCAACCTCGGCCTGCTCGAGCCGGCGCGCGAGCTCACGGATCCCGCTCGTCATCAGCTCGAGGACCGCGCGCTCCGCGCTGTCTGCGCTCAGCTGCCCGACGCGCTGATCCAGGGCACCGGCCATGCGGTCGAGCTCGTGCCAGGTCTCATCGACGATCGTGGCGGCGCGAGCGAAGAACGGCAGGGTAGTGGCGACAACGATCGGGAGGCGTAGTCTGTCTCGTTTCTCCTGCATGGATCCATGGTTGCCCCGCCGGTATTTTTTGGGCAAGCCCGGCCAGCCGGCCCCGGGCCAGTTGCGGGAGGGCCGGGGCGGCGCTATCGTCACGGCACCCTCGGCCGTGCCGCCGTGAGAGAGGAGATGCCAATGCCGGGCCCGCCTTCGGGACGTCTCAATTGGGGAAGCGTCAATGGCGGAGACCTCAAGGGCCTGGTCGATGTCGACCGCGGCATGGTGAGCCGCGAGATTTTCGTCAGCGAGGCGATCTACGGGCAGGAGCTGGAGCGGGTGTTCGCCCGCGTCTGGCTCTTTCTCGGCCATGAGAGCCAGATCCCGCGGCCGGGCGACTATTTCGTGTCCTCCATGGGCGAGGAGTCGGTCATCGTGTGTCGCGATGGAGCCGGGCGCATCCGCGTCTTTCTGAACTCGTGCCGGCACCGCGGCATGAAGGTCTGCCGTTACGATGAGGGCAATACCGTCGAGTTCATGTGCCCGTATCACGGCTGGAGCTACGGCACGGACGGCGCGCTGGTCGGCGTTCCGTTCGCCAAGGACGCCTACGGGGCGCAGCTGGACCGCTCGCGCTGGGGCTTGATCGAGGTGGCCCAGATGAAGAACTACAAGGGGACGATCTGGGCCACCTGGGACCGGGCGGCGCCGCCCTTCCTCGAGTATCTCGGCGGCTACACGCTCTACCTCGACCTCCTCCTCGATGCGTGGGACGGGCGCGAGGGCGGCACCGAGGTGATAGGGGGGACCCACAAGTGGCTCATCCCCTGCAACTGGAAGTTCCCCGCCGAGAACTTCTCCGGAGACCGCTACCATGGCGTGAGCCATCGCTCGGTGGACATGGTCGGCATCGGTCCGAGCGGGAAGGGCCGCCGGGACATGGGGGAGCGGAACCAGGCGCGCTGGCTCGACGTGTCGTTCCCGGACCTCGGCCACTCGATGATCGCCTTCCTCCGGCCACACGATGCGCCCCTCGCGCCGGCCTACCAGGACGCGCCGGTCGTGGCGGACTACTTCCGGCACTGCGAGGAGGAGCGCAAGCGCCGACGGGGGGCCGAGTGGCGGCTCTTCGGCGGCCCCGGCACCGTCTTCCCCAATACGTCGCCCCTCGCGCGCCAGCCCCGGACCATCGCGGCCTGGCACCCGCGCGGACCGCACCAGACGGAAGCGTGGCGCTGGTATCTCGTCGACGCGGATGCGCCGGCCGAGGTCAAGGATTTCCTCCGGCAGTACTACATCCGGTATTCCGGCCCGTCGGGACTGACCGAGCAGGACGACATGGAGAACTGGAACTACGCCCACGCGGCGAGCCGCGGCACCATCGCCCGCCAGTATCCGTACAACTACCAGATGGGCCTGGGGCGCTCGACCCAGGCCTTCGAGGACCACGGGCTCAGGCTGCCCGGCGTGATCAGCGATGTGACGGAGGCCAATGCGAGCGAGCACAACCAGCGCGGCTTCTATACGCGATGGCGCCAGCTCATGGAGGCGGGGAGCTGGGGGGAGATCGCGACCTCGTGAGCGCCGAGTCCTCGCTGCTCGCGCGGCTCCTCCTCAAGCAGGAGGTCGAGGACTTTCTCTACCGGGAAGCCGATCTCCTCGACGAGCGGCGCTACGAGGAGTGGCTGGACCTCTTCACCGAGGACGCTCACTACTGGATGCCGCTCAGACGCAATGTCCCTCGCGACAAGCCGGAGCGGGAGTTCACGCGGCAGGGCGTCGACGCCAACTGGTTCGACGAGGGCAAGGACACGCTCACGCGTCGGGTGCGCCAGATTCAAACTGGCATCCACTGGGCGGAGGAGCCGCCCTCACGGATCTGCCACATCATCTCGAACATCCAGCTCGCGCCGGACACTCCCTCCGGCCCCGCCCCGAGCGAGGTGGGGGTCAGAAGCCGATTCATCGTGTACCGGAATCGCGTGGAGACGGAGACCGACTTCCTGGTCGGCAAGCGCGAGGACCTGCTGCGGCGGGAGGACGGAGACTGGCGGATCGCCCGCCGCAAGATCGTGCTCGACCAGAGCGTGCTTCTTGCCAAGAATCTCACGATGTTCTTCTAACCGCCTCCTGAGGAGGAGCTCTCATGCTCGATCTGGGTCTGAACGGCAAGGTCGCCATCATCACCGGGGGCAGCGACGGGCTCGGCCGAGCCGCGGCGGAGAAGCTTGCCGCCGAGGGCGCGCGCGTGGCCATCTGTGCCCGGCGCAAGGAGCACCTCGAGCAGGCGGCGGATGAGATCCGGAAGACCACCGGCGGGCAGGTGCTCGCCCAGGTCGCCGATGTCAGCCGGGCCGCCGATTGCGAAAGGCTCGTCGACGCGGTGGTCGCGCAATGGGGCGGCATCGACATCCTCCTCAACAATGCCGGCACCTCGGCGGCGGCGGCCTTCGAGAAGGTGGACGACGAGACCTGGCAGGCCGACTGGGACCTCAAGGTTATGGGCGCGGTGCGCATGTCTCGCCTCGTGATCCCCCACATGAAGAAGCGCGGGGGCGGACGCATCGTCAATATCACGACGGTCGGGGGCAAGGCGCCGCAGCCCCGGGCGCTGCCCACCTCGGTGACGCGCGCGGCCGGCCTCAACCTGACCAAGTCGCTCGCCAACGAGTACGCCGCTGACAATATCCGCGTGAATACGATCTGCATCGGGCTGGTGCGCAGCGCCCAGATCGCGCGGCGGGCCAAGGGCGACCTCGAGGCCCACTACGCGGAGCTGGCCAAGCTGCGGGTGCCCCTCGGCCGCGTAGCCCACGCCTCGGAATTCGCGGATCTCTTCGCGTTCCTCGTCTCCGAGCGCGCCACCTACATCACCGGCGCATCGGTCAACTTCGACGGCGGCAGCGGCATGACCGTGTAGCGGGCGCGGTATGCGCTTGCCGCAGCGGGTGACGGCCATCACCGGGGGAGCGCTCGGTATCGGGCGAGCGACCGGGCTCGCCTTCGCGGCCGAGGGCGCCCTCGTGGCGCTCGGCGATGTCGAGCTCGAAGCCGCCGAGGCGGTGGCCAGGGAGATCGGGGCGCGAGGCGGCAAAGCCATCGCCGTCCACGTCGACGTGGGTGACGCCGCGCAGGTGCAGGCCTTCGTGGAGCGGGTGGTCGCGGCATTCGGACGACTCGACGTAATGTTCGCCAATGCGGGAATCGCGCATTCGGCGCCGTTCCTCGAGCATCCCGAGGCTCAGTGGCATCGCGTGCTGCGCGTCAATCTGACCGGCGTCTTCCTGTGCTGCCAGGCCGCCGCGCGCCAGATGGTCAAGCAGGGCGGGGGACGGATCATCACCACCGCCTCCATCAATGCCTTTCGCGGGGTCGAGAACCTCGTCGGCTACAACGCGGCCAAGGCCGGCGTGATCGAGCTGACCCGGACCATGGCGGTGGAGCTGGCCCAGCATTCGATCACGGTGAATGCGATCGCCCCCGCCCAGATCGACACGCGGCTCACGCGGAGCCTCCCCGAGGAGGCGCGCCGCCGGCGAGTCGAGCGCATTCCGCTGGGACGCTTCGGCGAGCCCGACGACGTGGCGCGGGCCGCGCTCTTTCTCGCTTCCGACGACGCGAGCTACATCACCGGCCACACCCTGGCCGTGGACGGTGGCTATCTGGCCGGGGGGCTCTGGTCCCGCGCGCCGGGAAGCCCGCCGGGGGCGTGAGCTACCGACGAAACGCCGGCATGACCTCTCGGGCGAACCGCGTGAGCTGCTCGATCATGAGGTCTCTCGGCGTTCCGATGGCCCAGGCGATCATGACGTGGTCCAGCCCGGAATACCGCTGCTCGATTTCCTTCAGGTAGGCGACGATATCTCCGGCCGGACCGCAGAGCCAGGCGCGATTGCGGACGCCGTTCTCCAGGGTGGCCGCGGTTGGCGACTGCGCCTGCCGGGCGACCACCGCCTTCACGTGCTCTTCGCCGTAGCGCAGCATGCCCAGGGGGGCCATGACCTTCGCGTGCTCTTCGAAGTACGGTCGCGCCTTCTGAATCGCTCGATCCGCGGTCTCATCGATGCACATCCGGAAGCCGAAGATCAGATCCTCTCCGAGCTCGATCTCTCGGCCATGGCGGCGCGCGGCCTCCTGGTAGTCGCGGAACCACCGCTGGACGAGCTCCTCGGCGGTAGCCGAGACGATGCCCTTGATGCGGTGCCGGGCCATGAAGTCCAGGCCCCGCGCGCTACCGCTCACGATGGGCTGCCAGATCTCGACCGGCTGACGCAGGGGGCGAGGCACCAGCGTGATCTCTCTCAACGGGTAGCCGCGATAGGGCACCTCGGGGGGAATCGTGTATCGCTTGCCCTGGTGTGAGAAGGAGTCCTGACGGAATGCCTTCAGGATGATCTCCATCTGCTCCTCGAAGAGCTCGCGGTTCGCCTCGGCGTCCAGCATCGGGTTGCCGAAGGTCTCCACCTCGCGGGTGTGGTAGCCGCGGCCGACCCCGAAGACGACCCGGCCCCCGGTCAGGATATCCGCGGTGGCATAGTCTTCCGCGAGCCGGAGGGGGTGCCAGGTGGGCACGACGTTGAAGGCGCAGCCGATCTTGATGCGCTCGGTGCGATGGGCGAGGTCCACGGCCAGCATCGGAATATTGGGGATGCACTCGTATCCCTCGTGCTGGAAGTGGTGCTCGGCGAGCCACAGGGTCTCGTAGCCCAGCGTGTCGGCGGCGCGGGCCAGCGCGACGGTGGTGGCGAACGCCTCGGTCAGCCGGTCATTGGAATACCGCCGGTCGTCGGCGGGCGTGCCCGACAGGCCGCAATGCTCCAGCTCGATATGGCCCACGTAGAGCGTCGAGAACCGCGTGATCATCGGGGGCAGGATACTGGGCCACGACACGACTTGGCAAGGAACCCCCTAGGCACCAGGTCGACGCCACGATAGGCAGGCCCTAGCTGGCGCACGCACACCCCCCCAGCATCCCGGTACGTCCGTGCGGCGGCGGGCACCCGCCTCGCCCGTCTGAATTTGGCCCCCAGTGCGTAGATCAGTGGGTGCGACCCAGAGCCCTGCCGGATCGGCCGCGAGCTGGGCGCGCACTACGTCGTCCAGAGAAGTGTGCGGCGATCGGCCGACCGGGTGCGCGTCACCGTCTACCTCGTGGACGCGCTGACCGGCCACGAGGTAAGGCTGTCCTTGACGCTTCCGACCCCGAGGGCTAAGCTCTCGCCACCTGTCCGACCGGTCTCGGACCTGGGAGGGCGCGGCATGCAGTGTCCCCGGTGCCAGCACGAGAAACCTGCTAGTCGGAAGTTCTGCGGCGAGCGTGGAGCCGGGCTCGCGTCGGCTATCCATCCGGCGGAGCTCCGAATTCTCCCGACCAGACGCTCCGTCACCTCGAAGGCCGTCTTTGGGCGCGTCCATCCGAACTGGTTCCCGGGCCACGTCGAGAACGATGACCTGAGGGAGGGCAACTGATGATGGTTGACTTGCTTGTGCGCCGTTGTCGTTTCTTCTTGGGACCGCAGCTGGCGCTGGTGCTCGGAGCTGTTCTGGCTGCCGCGTGGCACCCCTCCACCGCCCTCGCCCAGGAGCCGCGGGGGACCCTGACCCTTGCCGTCGGCACCTTGGCCAACGAGTCGTTCCTACCCGACAACACGCCGGGCGCGGAGATGGTCTTCAGTAACTACATGTTCGAGCATCTGGTCCGCCGGGACTCCAACACGGGCGAGAACCTCCCGATGCTGGCAACAAGCTGGGAGTTGCGGGACGGGGCCGCCACCTGGGTGTTCAAGCTGCGCCGCGGGGTCAAGTTCCACGGCGGCTTCGGGGAGATGACCTGCGAGGACGTCAAATTCACCTTCGCGAAGGCGGCCAGGAAGGGCACCGCCAACACGACACCCTTCCTGAAAAAGCTCACGGAGGTCCAGTGCCCGGACCCGTACACCGCGGTGGTGAGGTTGACCTCGCCACACCCCATGATGCTCAACGAGGTCAACTCCGGCGTCTTTGCCCAGGTCACCTACGTCCAGTCCAAGAAAGCCCTCGAGCGAGGCGACGATGCGGCCAACCGACACCCCATCGGCACCGGGCCGTGGGAGTTCGTGTCGCACATGTTCGGCGACCGCGTCGAGTACAAGGCGGTTCGCAACCACTGGCGCAAGACCCCCGAGTTCGAGCGCCTCGTCCTGCTGAAGGTCCCCGAGGCCGCCACCCGCATCGCCATGGTAGCCGCGGGCCAGGTGGACATCGCCGAGGTGGGCGTGGACTTCGTCAAGGAGCTGAAGGCGGCGCGGGTGGAGACCCGGGCCATCCCCGAGTTCGCCTCCGTGGGGATCACCCTCGGCGGCATGTGGCCCGATCGGGGCCCTGGGACCTCCGGACGCGGCGTGCCCTGGGCGCCGCTGGAGGACGAGCGAGCCCGCAAGGTGCGTTTGGCGTTCAACCTGGCCGTGGACGCCAAGGCCATCCGGGACGAGGTCTTCGGCGGCTTCCTCGACCTGACGGCCGTGACCATGTTCTGGCCCGGCAAGCCGTGGACGCCGGCCCTGGATCCCTACGGCTTCAACCCGGCCCGAGCCCGGGAACTCATGAAAGAGGCGGGCTACCCCAACTGCTTCGAGTTCACCATGTTGCTGGTCGCCTGGCCAGGCCGGGGCTACCTGCCGCGGGTGGGCGAGGCCACGGCCTCCATGCTGGAGAAAAACCTGGGGTGCCGGATCACCCGTGAGCCCATGGACCGGGCGATCTTCTCGCGCCACTTCGGAGCCCGGACCTACGCCGGCAAGGCCCTCGGCTACGCCTTCCCGCAGACCGGCACCGAGCCCTGGGAGATCTGGACGCGGGTCGGCCACAGCAAGGCCGCGGCCCAGATCTCCGGCTTCGAGCACCCGGTGATGGACGAGTTCCTGGACCGCATCTCCCGGGAGCCGGATTCCAAAGCGCGCGCCAAGCTCCAGAAGGAGATGGCCGAGTGGGTGTACAAGCACGTTCCGAGGATCGAGCTCGGCGGCACGGCGGCCCTCTACGGCGTCTCGCGGCGCGTCGGCAAATGGCCGCTGGTGCCGGGCCAGGGCATCCCCCACTACACCGAGTACATCACGCGGGTCGACTAGTACTCATGCAGCGATACATTCTGGGCCGCGTCGTTCAGCTCTTCGTCAGCCTGCTGGTGGTGGTGACCTTTGTGTTCCTCCTCTCTCGCCTGTCCGGAGATCCGGTGCAACTGATGCTGGATGTCCGCGCCACCGAGGAGGAGAAGCAAGCGCTGCGCGTACAGCTGGGTCTCGACAAACCTCTGCCGGTCCAGTACGCGGTCTACCTCCAGGGCATGGCCACCGGAGACTTCGGCCGGTCCGTCCTGAGCCGCCGCCCGGTGCTGGAGCACATCGGGGAGCGGCTGCCCAATACCCTCACGCTGGGGGTCGTGGCCATGTTCTTCAGCGTCGCCATCGGCGTGCCCATCGGGGTGTACTCGGCGGTGAAGCGGGGCACCGCCCTGGATCACGTGGCGCGAGTGATCGCCGTCATGGGGCAGGCGGTGCCCACCTTCTGGCTGGGCATCATGCTCATCCTGGTGTTTGGGGTGTGGCTGAGATGGTTACCCGCCGGGGGCAAGGGGGGACCGGAGAGCTTCATCCTGCCGGCCATCACTCTGGGATACTTCACCGCCGCGGCCATCATGCGTCTCACCCGTTCCAGCATGCTGGAGGTCCAGGGAGCGGAGTACGTCAAGTTCGCCCGCATCAAGGGTCTGCCCGAGCGGGTGGTCATCTGGAAGCACGCCCTCAAGAACGCCGCCATCCCGATCCTGACCTTCTCGGTGATGCTCTTCGTCATCTTCCTGGGCGGCGCCGTGGTCACGGAGACGGTCTTCGCCTGGCCGGGCCTTGGCCGGCTGATCCTGGAGGGCATCAACACCCGGGACTACCCCATCGTGCAGGGAGGCGTGATGGTCTTCAGCGCCATCTACCTGGTGGCGAACCTGATGGTGGACATTCTCTATTCGTACTTCAACCCCAAGATCCGCTACGCCCGGCCGGGAGGCTAGGGGCGGCGTGACGGCGGAAGTGGTGCCGATCCTCAGGCAAGGAGCAGGGATATGGCCACCCTAGAGGTGCAGCGTCCCATCCCCTTAGGGCACGGCCTGCGCAAGGCGTGGGGTCTGGTGCGTCAACTGCCCACGATACCGACCCTCATCCTGTCGCTGGTGATCATCGGCGCCGTCTTCGCTGGACAACTGGCGCCCCACCGCCCCACCGATGCCGAGCTGCGCATGCGGACAAAGCCGGCGGTGTGGGTGGAGGGCGGCAGCACCACCCACCTCCTCGGCACGGACGACCAGGGGCGGGATATTCTGAGCCGCATCATCCACGGCGGCCGCATCTCCCTGGCCGTTTCCCTCGCCGCCGTCCTGCTGGCGGGGACCATCGGCACCGCCATCGGGCTCCTCGCCGGCTACAAAGGCGGCCTCGTCGACGCCCTGCTGATGCGCCTCGCCGACATCGGCCTCTCCATGCCCCTCATCCTCATCGCGGTGGTCGTCGCCGCCGTCACCGGGCCCAGCTTCCGCAACGTCATCTTGGTCATCGGGTTCCTGTTGTGGCCTCGGTTCGCGCGGCAGGTCCGGGGGGAGACCCTGTCGATCAAGGAGAACGACTACATCGCCCTTGCCCGGGTGGCCGGGCGGTCGGGCCCTTATATCGTGTGGCGCCACGTCTTCCCCAACGTGATCCCTACCCTGCTGGTCATCTCCACCCTTCAGATGGCATACGTCATCCTGCTGGAGGGATCGCTGAGCTTCCTGGGCGTAGGGGTACCCCCGCCCAACCCGGCCTGGGGACTGATGATCGCCGAGGGACGGCACCTCGTGTGGACGGCGCCCTGGGTGGCCACCTTCCCGGGGATCGCGATGGCCGTGACGCTCATGGCGCTGAACATGTTCGGTGACTGGCTGCGCGACAAGCTGGACCCCAAGCTGCGGCAGGTGTAGCCCGTGGAGGGTCACACCCCCCTGCTGGAGGTCCGCGACCTGAAAACCTACTTCTTCACCCGCCGCGGCACCGTCAAGGCCGTCGACGGCATCTCCTTCTCGCTCGCTCCCGGGGAGACCCTGGCCGTCGTCGGCGAATCCGGCTCCGGCAAGTCCGTGACCGCCCTCTCCCTCCTCCGCCTCGTTCCTGAGCCAGCGGGGCGTATCGTCCACGGCGAGATTCTTCTCGAGGGCCAGGACGTCCTCAAGCTCAAACCCCGCGAGATGCGCCGCGTTCGCGGCAGCCGCATCTCCATGGTCCTCCAGGACCCCATGACCTCCCTCAACCCCGCCTTCAGCATCGGCGACCAGGTGGGAGAGGCAGTGCGCCTGCACCAGCGAGTCGGGGGTGGGGAGCTGCGCCGCCGGATCGTGGAGGCCCTCTCTCGGCTCAAGATCTCCTCGGCGGAGTCCCGGATGGCGGACTACCCCCACCAGATGTCCGGCGGCATGCGGCAGCGGGTCAGCGGCGCCATCGCCCTCTCCTGCCAGCCCCGGCTGCTCATCGCCGACGAGCCCACCACCTCCCTGGACGTCACCATCCAGGCGCAGTACCTGGAATTGCTTCGGGAGATCCAAGAGCGGTCCCACATCTCGATCATCTTCATCACCCACGACTTCGGCATCGTGGCCGCCACGGCCCACAAGGTGGCGGTGATGTACGCGGGGAAGATCGTCGAGATGGGCCCCACCGAGGAAATCTTCGACAACCCCTTCCATCCGTACACCGAGGCCTTGCTGCGGTGCGTGCCTCGCTCCGACCGGCTGGAGGGCCGCCTGGTGGACATCGCGGGGCAGCCCCCGGACCTGGCCAACCTCCCCCGCGGGTGCAGCTTCGCCCCGCGCTGCCCCAAGGCGATGGACAGATGCCTCGAGGCCTACCCACCGGAGGTGAAGGTCTCCCCCGGGCATGTGACCAAGTGCTGGCTGGCGGTGAAGGAGTCGTGAGCGCGCAGACCATTCTGGAGGGCACGGGGCTTCGCAAGCACTTCGCCGTGACCAAGGGGCTGGTGTTCACCCAGGTCAGAGGGTGGATCAAGGCCGTGGATGAGGTCGACGTTACCCTCCAGGAGGGGGAGACGGTGGGGCTGGTGGGGGAGTCCGGCTCGGGCAAGACCACCCTGGCCAAGCTCTTCCTGCTGCTGGAGCGGCCCACCGCGGGCACGCTGCGGTTCTACGGCAAGGACCTCGGCCAGTTTACCGACGACGACTTCACCCGGTATCGGCAGACCGTGCAGGCCGTGTTCCAGGATCCATGGAGCTCCCTCAACCCCCGGATGCGGGTGGCGACGATCATCGGCGAGCCCCTCCCCCGCAAGACCCCCAAGTCCCAGGCCAAGGAGCGGGTGGCCCAGGTCCTGTCGGAGGTGGGGCTCAGCACCGCCAGCGGCGACCGGTTCCCCCACGAGTTCAGCGGCGGCCAGCGCCAGCGCATCGCCGTCGCTCGGGCCCTCGTGACCTACCCCAAGTCCATCATCCTGGACGAACCGGTGAGCGCCCTGGATGTTTCCATCCGCGCTCAGGTGCTCAATCTACTGAAGGACATCCAGCAGCGGCTGGGCCTGAGCTACTTCGTCATCTCCCACGACCTGGCCACCATGCGTTACATCAGCAACCGCCTGAACGTGATGTACGCCGGGAAGATCGTCGAGACGGGTCAGTCCCAGGAGATCTACAGCAATCCGCTGCACCCTTACTCCCAGGCCCTCCTCTCGGCGGCCCTGCCCCTGCATCCCTCCTTCCGCAAGGGCCGCATCGTCCTCTCGGGAGAGGTGCCCAGCCCTCTCAACCCGCCCTCGGGATGCCGTTTCCATCCTCGTTGCCCGCTGCGCATGTCCATCTGCTCGGAGCTGGTGCCGCTGCTCAAGGAGCCCGCCCCCGGGCGCCTCGTCGCCTGCCACGCGGTTAACAAGCCCGACTAAGTGTCATCGCCGCTAAGATAACTGACCGGTCAGCCACAGGCCCTTGGGCCTTCTCCCTCGTGGAGCCACTATCGAGGACGCCCGTTCATCGTCGGCAGTCCGAGCTGGTGGGCATGTGTTCCGTAACCCTGCGTTTCTATTCGAAATACTGGCGCGGATCATCGAAGTTATCTTAGCGGCGATGCGACTAAGTGTAGAGCCCTGCCCTGACCGCCCCTGCCAACGCGTCCGCCGCCGTGCGCGACCGCATGCCGTACGTCACCGATGGGCCCGACGACGGACACCTGTCTGGGCCGGCTAGCCTGGATTTCCACGGACGGGAGGTGACTTAACGCGGGGCGGCGCGTCCGGACTCTCTCATACCGTCAACCGAAGGGGCAACCCGTTCCACCAGGGGACGGTCACCGGCGTATTGAGCAGGCCCGAGGCCATGACGATGGGCAGATGAGCGCGCCGATGAAACTGGACGACGACCTCGGTCTTCGTCACGTCGACGGTCGCGGGCATGTCGATGAGATCGCGGAAGATCTGGCGGGCCTGAGCGTCGGCGTAGCCGCGCATGGTTCGCGCCAAGAGCCGATAGAGGCCACTGGCAAGGACGAGCAGCGCCATGTCGAAGTCCACTTTGAGGCCGACGGCCGAGGAGAGGGCATCCATGTGGAAGAACCGGACGGCGTCGGAGAGGGCGTTCTCGATGAGCATGCGTTGCGCGTACCGGGTGATCAGTTTGGGCGTGGAGGTTCGGCGATCGTTCGTCAGCAGGATCGTGGGGTCCTCATGGCCCAGGTCGAGGATGTAGAGCTGGCGAAAGTCGCGGCCCTCGAGCCGCACCGTCTGCTCGTAGACACGCGGCGTGCGGTAGCGGCGGGTGGGGACGTCCAGCTCGACGGTCCGCCAGGCAGAACGCGGCAGGCCCACGATGTCGGTCAAGAGCTTGGGCGACCGGCGCCGGAGGGTGATGAAGGTGATGCTCAGCTCGGCGTCCAGGCGCGCCAGGTTCGCGTACGTCGTCAGGCGCGAGTCGAAGACGAGATGCTGGGGGCGCGCGCCGTGCGTGCGTTCCCAGAAGGTGATGAAGCGAAAGATCTCGTCGGCCTCGTCCCCCTTGCGCAGGTCGGCGTTGGCGTAGCAGAAGGCATGCCCCTCCGCGTCCTGCGCCAAGAACACCAAGACGCTCTTCTGGCGCCGGCTCCGGGCCGATACGTAGTGCCGTTCGATGAGCGGATCGTCCCCGTAGTACGGGACGGAGTGAAAGTCGAGATTGAAGGAGCGGCCGGGAAAGAGCCGATCGCCCCCGACGTGCTCCTGCCAAGTGGCCAGCAACTGGGTAGTCATCGGGTGATCGATCCGCGACGAATACTCGGAGAGGTAACTCTTCTTTGGCGTGGCATTGAGCCCCGCGAAGAACGCGAGTCCCTCATCGGCGACCAGCGCCATGACGTGGCTCTTGCGCTCAATCGACCAGAGCTTCAGGGCCAGGGTGGCCCGCACGGCGTGCCCCGCGGGAATCATCCGCGAGCCGGGCAGGCGCGCCGCCGTCGCGATCGCGTCGAGCTGGAGGCGGACGAGGCCCGGCACAAAGAGGAATAGCCCGCCACAGTGGGTGACGAACTGGCGGGGGGCCAGCGAGAACGCGCGGGCATCGGCGACGGGCTCGATCGTCGGGCGGGGCCGCCCCGGGCGTTCGTCGTCCAGGCGGCGCGGCAACGGGGCGAAGCCCTCCGCCGTGAGGAGTTCGCGGACCGCCGTAGGGCTGAGCGCGAGGTGGCGCTCCTTGAGGGCCTCGCTGATCTCATAGACCGAGTAGTTGCGCTTGCGCAGGGCGACCACCAGGTCTCGGGCGGCGGATTTCTTGGGCTGGGTCCGCGGCCCGCGCGGCCCGGCGGCAAAGAACCCGGGGGTGCGGTCGCGGCGGAACTGATGGCACATCACTCGGAACGTTCCCGGCGAGTAGCCAAAGGTCCGCGCCACCTCATGAGAGGGCCGGGCGTCGAGGAAGTAGGCGCGGAGGGCTTCGTACGCGCGGTGCTTGGGCGCGCGGGGCGCCCGGAAGAAGCGCTGGCATTGCGTTATGCTTTTAGGTGCGCCGATTGGCACGTATACACAGTGCTACATACCGGGGCCGGTAGCCAAGGGAAATCGGCGCCCCAACCCCTTGCGGGGAGCAAAGCGGGTCGGCGCCGAGGGAGATCGGCTCCCGCTTGCTGGAACGGCGCGCACTGCGCCATCGCGCCGGTCGACCCGGGAACCGCCAGCCGGACAGCCGCGACGGCGCACCCTGCCGTAACGTCCGCCTCGCTCGCTCGCGATATTCCAGACGGGGAACTGGACTGCCGGTCAGGCGGCGTTAGGGTTAAACCCCTCCGTGGAAATCCAGGCTAGTC
>JBOGSE010000828.1:0-1509 GCA_050694895.1 bacterium
CTGGCTCGCCGGCCTGTGAACTCAGCCTCCGCCCAAGGGTTATGCGCAGCGTTGAACCCCGAAACCCGCTGTCACCAGGCCATACCGGCCCGCGCTGCACATAACCCTGCGCTGTTCATAAGGCGGGTTATGCGCAGCTGCGCATAATGACCCTTGGGGAGTTCCCTCCTCGGTCGGGGCGAACTCGCCCTTGTCGATCACCCCCGCCTTCAGCCATCCGGCCACCGCTTCCCGTGCGGGGAACGCGCCGAGCATGCTGAGAACGTGGTTGTGGTCAACGTGGTCGAACGCCGCTTTCAGGTCCGCGTCCAGCGTCCATCGGCGCTTGGTCCGGGTGCCCGACACGGTCCAGAAGATCGCGGCGATAGCGTCCTGGCAGCTGCGGCCGGGCCGGAATCCGTAGGACTTCGGCTCGAACCTGGCCTCCCACCCCGGTTCCAACGCGGCCGCGGCCAGGGCTTGAAGCGCCCGGTCGGCGATCACGGGAATCCCGAGTGCCCTTTTCTTCGTTGATCCCGCCTTCGGGATGAACACCCGCTTGACAGGCCGGGCGGTCCACGTCTTGGAGCGCTTCTGCATCCAGTCGGCCAGTTCGGCCTTCTGCGATCCCATCAGCACGACCTTGCCGTCGATGCCCGGCGTCTCGCGGCCGGCGTTGACCTCCGTGACCCGGCGCACGCTCAACCGAGCGTTCGCCCGGGACCGGAGCATCAACTTCTGTAAATTACGAACCCGTTTGAGGTCCCCTGCCCGCGACGCCGCGAAGATCCGCTGCCTCAGCCGCCGTACGTCGTCCTCGGCCTGGTCCCAGTCGATCTCGTACCAGTCCTCGGGCTCGTCCTCCGGTCCGTTCACCACAGCGACGTCCGCCAGTGCGGGATGATTCGTCATGGCGTCCAACTTGTCCTTCGGTTCCGGCGGTGCGGGTCATCAGGTTCTTCGCAGGCTCACCTGCTCACGTCAGCGCTCTTTCGAGCCCGGGCACCAGGCCCGGTGTCCGGCCGGTTATGCGGGAACGATCGGCGGAGGAGCCGACCGGGTGTCCCGGTTTCCCGTGGCCTTTCGGCCCACCGGCATTCGCTTCTTGAGCATCCTGTCCCGCCGGGGATTTGAGCCTTCCTCACGGTCAGCCGACCGGACATCCATGGCGAATGTCCGGACCCTGACGGGGTTTCCACGTTCCACACATGTGAGATGCGACCGGGGTGGGTGCTCTCTCGACCCCGGGACGGTGGTGCTCACCCGACCGACGCCGAATCTCCGGTCGGCACCTGCCGTTTCACGACGGCCAGTCCTCAACCCCCGCAGTGCATTCCATCCAAAGGGCTCAACCTAACGAGGCATCATCGAGAGTTCACGTTTGTTCACCCGTCCGGTCTTCCCCCAATGCCACGTAGCCTAAGTTGATCAAGTGGCTGACCTGGTTGTTGTTGATCGGATCGGCGTGGCGTGATCACTTGCGGCTCGGTGGCTGGCACGGTCGCCGGTCATGGGCGAAGGTGTGGTGGC
>JBOGSE010000829.1:0-4228 GCA_050694895.1 bacterium
GTACCGCGCTCTCGCGCCTCCTGAATGATGCGCTTGACCGGCGCCGAGTCTGGGCTGATGATCGCCACGATCCGGTTGGCCACCAGGATGTTGCCGAAGCCGATGTTGATGAGGCGGGGGTCCGTGCCGGGTCCTGGTCCGTTATTCAATGTTTTGTACCTGCTCGCGCAAACTCTCGAGCTCACTCTTCATGGCGATGACCGCCCGGGTGATATCGAGATCATTCGCCTTCGACCCGATCGTATTCGTCTCGCGCCCCATCTCCTGGAGGATGAACTCCAATTTCCGCCCCACCGCGCCGTCCTCGTCGACGGTCTGGCGAAATTGCATGATATGGCTGCGTAGCCGCACGAGTTCCTCGCTGATGTCGCTCCGTTCGGCGAACAGCGCGATCTCGGTCGCGATGCGGGCTTCATCGATGGGGACCTCGGCCAGCAACTCGGCCAGGCGCGCGCGCAACCGTTCGCTGTACACTCTGACGACGTCGCTGCCGCGTTCGTTGACCGTATCGAGCAGCCGGCCGATCGACGTGAGCCGATCCAGCAGATCGCTGGCCATGCGACGGCCTTCGGCGGTCCGCATCGCCACGAGCGCGTCGGTCGCCGCGGCCACGGCCGCCTCCAGGGCCGGCCAGATCGTCTCCACCTCACCACGATCGTCTTCGACGCGCAGCACATCTGGAAGTGCCGCCAGCTGTGCCAGCGTCACTTCGCCGGCGGCGCCGACCGTGCCGGCGATCTCCCGCAGTGCCTGGGTATAGGCCGTGGCCAGCTCGAGATCCACGCGGACCGCCTTCGTCCGCCTGGTGCCATCTTCACGCGTCACGACCACCTCGACGCGGCCCCGATGCACCTTGCCCTGGACCACCGCCCTGGTCCGTTCTTCCAGAGGGCTCAGGTCTTTGGGCAGGCGGATCTGGACTTCGCTGAAACGATGGTTGACCGAGCGGGCCTCAACCGTCAATCGACCGCCCGGCAGCTGTGTCGTGGCGGTCCCAAATCCCGTCATACTTCGGATCACGGGCGGTGAGTTCGGCCAACCGGAAGACCGTTCCTGCCCGGCCCCACGGAGGCCGGCGGAGATATCGGGCAGCGTGCCGCTACGGGGCGAGGCGTCACCGCGAAGGCGCTATGATCATGCTTGTGGATACTCCACCCTTTCCTCACGCCTCCTTCGATAGCGTCGTCCTGGCCGCGGCCCTCGCGGAGTACCGCACGCTCACCGGCACACGCCTCGTCCGCGTCCATCAGCTCGACGCCCACAGCATCGCGCTCGTACTGCGTGGCGCACCAGGCGCCGGATCGAGCCGGGCGCTCCTGATCTCAATGCACGCACAGTGGGGACGCGTGCATGTGACGGAACGCACGACCCCGGCGGAGGCGACGCCGTTTGTGCAGCAGATGCGCAGCCGGCTGGAAGGCGCGGTGCTGCGCACAATCGACGCGCCGCCGTTCGAACGTGTGGTGGCATTCGGCTTTGAAGGGCTGGAAGGCGCGACCGACCTGATCGTCGAGATCATGGGCCGGCAGTCGAATCTGATCCTTCGTGCCGACGGGCTTGTCCTCGGCGCGCAACGCCTGGTCGGCGGCCCCGGAAGGCGCGTGAGGGAGATCCGCCCTCAGCGGCCCTACGTCCCACCGGCGCGGTCGCATCCCGATCCCGCAACGATTACGGCCGCGGACCTGGCCGCCGTTGTGGCAGGGCACACACGAAGCGGGTCCGCCGGCGACCGTCCGGCCTGGCGCGTCGTGCTCGAGGCGACCTCCGGCATCGGGCCGGCGATGGCGCATGAGGTGTGCGTGCGCGCGGAGGTCGATCCCTATCGCCCGTTGCCACCTGAGGGTGCGCGTGCCGTGGCCGATGGGCTGCATGCCCTTGCCGAAGCGGTTCGTGCGGGCCAGTTTGCTCCGGTCCTCTATCGTGACGCCGATGGGACCGCGACGGCCTACGGCGCGTTTCCAATGCGGATCTACGAGAGGCTGTCCGCCGAACCGGCATCGATGAGCGCGGCTGTAGAAGAGGTGACCGAGCGCGCGGCCGAGGCGGGACATCTCGGGTCGGCCAGGCAGGCGCTGAACGCAACCGTGAGTCAAGCCACGCGGCGCGTGAAGCGGGCGCAAGACGCCGTCGCGGATGACATGCGGGCGGCCGAGGACGCCGGGCGGCTTCGCGAACAGGGCGAACTGATCCTGGCCTACCTCACGCAGGTGGCGCCCGGCGCGCAGACCGTCGAGGTGCCGGGTTTCGATGGCCACCCGATCTCGATCCGGCTGGATCCGGCACGCTCGGCCGTGGAGAACGCACAGGCATACTTTCGACGTTACGCGCGCGCCGCGGCGGCGCGCCGGCGGTTACCGCGGCGGCAAGCCGAACTCGAAGCGGAGCGCGCGTTCCTCGAGAACGTCGCGACGGCGATCGCGCAGGCCGACAGCGCGGACGATCTCTGGGAGGTCGAGCAGGACCTGATCGCGGCCGGTCTTCGCCGGCGGGCCGCACGGACAGTTCGGCCGCGGGCGGTCTCGGCGGGGCGGACCTTCGAGCTGCCGGGCGGCCATAGTGTCAGGGTCGGCAGGAGCGCCCGCGAGAATGACCACCTGACCTTCGACGTCGCGCGGCCGGACGATCTCTGGCTTCATGCGCGCGGGATGCCGGGAGCGCACGTCATTCTTTCCACCGGCAGCGGTGCGGCGACCGACGCGGCGATCGAAGGGGCCGCTCGCATCGCGGCCCATTACAGCGCGGGCCGGGGTGCCGGTAAAGTGCCGATAGATGTCACGCGCCGCCGGTTCGTGCGCCGGGTACGCGGCGGCCGGCCGGGCCAGGTGATCTACACGAACGAGCGGACGATCACTGTCTCCCCGGGCCTTCCGGCCCACGGGCCGAAGGGGGCAGCCAGGCGCGGGTAGGGGGCGCGATCAGTCGAGCTTGGGCTCGTCCTCGGCCGCCTGCGCCGGCTCTTCTGTTTTCTCGGTCTTGGAGGCAGGGGTCGCGACTTTCCCCTTCGGGGGCGACCAGGACCCTGTCCAGAGCCGCATCGGATCGTCGGAGCGTTCAGCCATGTGATCCTCCCTGGGACCGTGGAGAGTTGTGTGCCAGAAAGTGACAACGCCCGCACCGCCAGGCGGTGGGGCGTCGCGGCCCTTTCTCTTCGTCTCACTTCCGTATGATATTAGGTCACAGTGTACGCGGGCGCCGGATTCTGTCAAGAGCGAAACGGTTACGCGGGCTCCTCGATGACGACTTCGTCCCGCCCTTCGGTCTCGGCGAGCCGCACGGCCACGTGCTCGCGTCCGCTGGTCGGCACGTTCTTGCCCACATAGTCGGGGCGGATAGGCAGCTCGCGGTGGCCGCGGTCGATCAGCACGGCCAGCTGCACGGTCGCGGGCCGGCCCATGTCGATCAACGCATCCATCGCCGCGCGGATGGTGCGCCCCGTATAGATCACGTCATCCACGAGCACGATGTCATGACCCTCGACGGGAAAGGACTCGGCTCCTGTCTGTGGGACCGAACGCGTCGCCGGCGCCGGCTGCTGACCCGGGGCCGGCCGATCGTCCCGATGACGCGTGACGTCGAGCACCCCGGCCGGGGGTTGCGGCGATTCGATCGCGCCGATGGCCGCCGCCAGACGCACCGCCAGATGCGCGCCACGCGTGCGGATGCCCACCATCACCAGCCGCCCCGGCGTCTTGTGCCGTTCGAGGATCTCGTGTGCCATCCGCACCAGCGCTCTACGCAGGTCGTCTGCCTCCATGACACGGGCCTTCTCCCGCATAGGACCCGAGCGTCCGGGTTTGCTCATCGCCGGCCTGCCGGACCTGCACGCCGTGAGCCCGTTGCAGGTCGGGCCCGGTGAGACGACGCCGCGCGCAGTGCCTGCAGCGCCTGCTCGAAGTCGGCGGGCAGCGGAGCGTGAAACACCATGTCCGCGCCTGAAGTGGGGTGCGCAAACGCCAGCGTGCGCGCGTGGAGCGCCTGCCGCCGCATCCCCCAGGGATTTGCACGGCGGCCATAGACCGGATCGCCAGCGACTGGATGACCCACATAGGCGAGGTGGACGCGGATCTGGTGCGTGCGCCCGGTATCCAGGCGCACCTGCAGCAGCGTAGCGTCCTCAAACCTCTCCGCGACGGTGTAGTGGGTGACGGCGCGCCGGCCTGAGGCGACCACGGCCATCCGCGTGCGGTGCCGCGGATCGCGGCCGATGGGCGCGTCAATCATTCCCGAA
>JBOGSE010000830.1:0-2803 GCA_050694895.1 bacterium
CGCAGTTGGGCCGTCTCCGGACAGACCTGCAGCGGCTGCGGCGCCTTCTCAAGGAAGAGGTCGATTCCAGCGCTCGGTCGGCCGACGACTGCCCCTGCTTCTCGCTCATCCAAGGCTTTCACAAGCCGGGGAGACCTATCACCCGACGACTCACTCGCAGTCGCCAAGGAGGCCAGCATGGCTAGGACACCAGCGACCGTCGAGTCCTATGATCTCGTCATCCTCGGTTCCGGCTCGACGGCGTTCGCGGCTGCGATCCGGGCCGCCGAACTCGGCAAAACCGCGGTCATGACTGAGTCACGCCTGCTGGGAGGAACATGCGTGAATCGCGGGTGCCTCCCGAGCAAGAACCTCATTGAGGCCGCCCAGATCTACCGAGAGGCGCACCATCCGCGCTATCCTGGCCTGTCTCCGCGTGGCATGGAGTTGGACTTCAAGGAGCTCGTCCGGCAGAAAGATGGCGTGATCCATGACTACCGCGGGAAGAAATACCAATCTATTGTCCACGACTCAGACCGCATCAAGGTCTACACTGGCCATGCGGCCTTCACGCGGGATGGGGCAGTCGAGCTGAACGGACAACGGCTGGTCGGTCGTCAGTACCTTATTGCCACGGGGTCTCGACCCGCTACCCCACCTATCGAGGGGCTTGACACCGTACCCTACCTCACCTCTGACCTGCTGACCTCGGAGGAATCGCAGGAACTGTGGGAACTCCCCAAGTCCCTCGTCATTGTCGGAGGCGGGTACATCGCGCTGGAGCTGGGGCAGATGTTTCAGCGCTTCGGCACCGCAGTCACGATCCTCGAACGCAGCGAGCGGGTGCTGCCAGGCTACGAACCAGAGGTCTCCTTTGCCGTTCGTGAGATCCTGGAGGACGAAGGGGTAAAGATCATCACGGAGGTGACGGTCCGCTATGTCTCACACGACGGCGCCTCGGTCACAGTGGTCGGTGAGACGCATGGTGGTGAGCATCGGTTCAAGGCGGAGCGCCTCCTGATTGCTGCCGGACGGGTCCCCAACACTGATACGATTGGCCTGAAACACGTCGGCGTCCAGACCGACGAGCGCGGTGCCATCATCGTGAATGAGCTCCTGGCGACAACAGCGCCAAACACGTGGGCTGCCGGGGATGTGATCGGTGCGCACACCAACAGTCAGATGGCGACACCAGTCGGAGCGCACGACGGGGTGATTGCCGCCTCGAACGCCTTGAATGGCGAGAAACGATCAGTGGACCACACCGTGATCCCGCGGACCACTTTTACGGACCCACCGGTAGCAGTGGTGGGTCTCACTGATGAGGAAGCCAACCAGCGCGGCTTTCGCTGCAATTGCGGCACGGTCCCGATGCGGATCGTCCCACGTGCCGGCGCCATACGAGACACCCGTGGGCTCATCAAGATGGTGCTTGATTGGGACTCCAAGCGCGTTCTCGGCGTCTCAATGGTGGGGCGGGATGCTGGGGAAGTCATTCACGAAGCCGCCATGGCGCTACGCTTCAAAGCCACCGTCTACGACTTCATCGACATGGTGCACGTCTATCCCACTATGGCTGAGGCGCTGAAGATCGCGGCCCTGTCCTTCTTCAAAGATGTAGAGCGGCTTTCATGCTGTGCAGAGTAGCAGAGAGAAGTGGAACCAACCTTCTAAGGCAATCGGATAACGAACTCCGGTGCTGTCAAACGGATGACCTTCATGGTGGACTTCAAGTCAAGTTCAGGAGCCAGTACCATCGAAGAAATGCCAGAACACCGGCGGCCGATAGGTTCAAACGTCTTTTATGAAGGTCCCATCTGGTGGGCCCTGAGGGACTCGAACCCCCGACGCGCGGGTTAAAAGCCCGCCGCTCTGCCTGCTGAGCTAAGGGCCCGCAGATTCCGTTGCGGAGTATCCAACAACAAAGTATAGCACCGCAACACCGGTAGGGAGCCAATGATTCGACAGGGCTCCCTCCCGACTCGTCATTACTGCGTCTAGGATCCGGCTGCGCCTGGAGGGCTGTACTTCACCGTCTTCTTCGCCGCCTGGTCAATCTCTTCAGGAGTCAGCAGCACCGTGGTTCTCGCGTTGAAGGCTCCGCTGGAGGCGAGCGTAAGAGACAGGGCCGCCATGCTGACGTTCTCCGGTACGTCGGCGATACCAATGATGTCGTCTTTGCCGAACGCAAAGTAGAAGGCCTCCAGCTTGCCACCGACACTCTGAAGTGCTTGCTGAGCGGCGGCCCGGCGCTTCGAGCCGCCGTCTTTCACCAGGCCCTTCACGCCTTCCAGTGTGTATGAACCTTGAAAGAGATACTTCGGCATATATCACCTCCGGCTGGAATGGGAGACCATTCGCTGCGACTCAATGCGTTCCATTTATTCAGACGCCGGTACCGGCCGCCACCAGGCGAGGATTTCCCGGACGACCACTACAAGCGGAACGGCGAAAAACATCCCCAGCAGCCCAAACAACTGCCCCAGCACCAGGAGCGCGGTGATGATCGCCAGGGGATGCGTTCGCGTCATTCGGCCGAGGACCAGCGGGACCAGCACGTTGGCGAGTACTTTCACAATCGTGACGACGAACATGGCACCGATCCATGCCGACCCGCCGACGGGCGCGGCGGCGAGCAGCGCAACACCGTACGTCGCGAACCCGCCCACGTAGGGGATGGCTTCCGCCACGCCGGCAAAGGCGCCGATCGCCAGCGGCCCCGGGACGCCGACCGCCGCCAACCCTATCGCGGTCAGCGCGGCCACGATCGAGCTCACAACGACCTGCGCCCACAGTCCCCACCGCAGCGTGGTCGAGAGGCGGG